>CAZKKP010000279.1:0-5671 GCA_964553295.1 uncultured Thermoanaerobaculia bacterium
CACCAACCGGAGCGGCCATCTACCACCGCGGCGGCGCGGGCACGATCTACCTCTACAACCGGACGGCTTCGACCCACGGCGACCTGCTCGTCGACAACGCTGATCAGTCCGGTCTGCGGACAGTGCTGCCGTCATTGGGCACGGGCGTGGCCCAGGTCGGTACGAGCGGCTCGCTGCTGGTCACGGACCGGACGTCGATCCCAGCGTACTTCGTGGGACACGGGGTGCGGGTCAGCGCTCCGGACGGCACCGAGCGTGGGACCTGGCAGGTCGATGCGATCTCCGGCGGCGAGCTGACCCTGGAGGAAGGCGCGACGGTCGTCGAGGGCGACACTTTCCACGGCCTCTACCGCTTCGACTCGGTGACGGTGCGGGGTCTGGCGCGGTTGTGGGTGGACGACCTGGACGAGTTTGGGGAGCTGGTGGTGGAGGGTGGGTCGTCGGTCCGGCTGCGCAACTCTGAGGACCCGACGATCGTGCCCGGGCTGGTCGAGATCGTGGCCGTGCCGGGGAGCTACCGGGTCAGCGGCGGTGCGGGTGCGGTGACGGACCCGGACGGGATCGCTTCGGCGCGGGTGGTGAACGCTTCCGGCGGTGGGGCGTGGGCGATCGCTGTGGCCGGGGACGGCTCGTTCCCGGCAGTGGCCGTCACCGGCAGCCCCGGGGACGTCCTGGGGATCGAGGCGACAGATGCCCACGATGCGCCGCGCACCGCCACCGTGGTCGTCGGCACGCTGTCCTCGAACTCCGGTGGTCCGGTACTCGTGGGGCCCATAGACGTCGTCCCGACCGGCAGCACGCCGTACGCCTACGCCGTCGCGGGGGGACCGGGCGCGGTCAGCGACGAGGACCTGCCGATCTCGATCGTGGTGGTCAACGTCGCGACGGGCGCCGCCACGGCGCCGGTCGAGGCGGCGCCCGACGGCTCGTTCAACCTGTCTCTCGCAGGGATCACCCCGATCTTCGGGGACGAGCTCCGGCTCGAGGCGACGGACTCGCATCCGAACCCGCTGACCTCGGTGCTCGCTCTGGGCACGATGCCCGACCGGATCCCGCCGAGCCTGGACCCGAGCAAGGTTCAGGTCCGGGTAAGCGAACGGGCGTTCTGGGTGGCCGGCGCGGCCGGCGCGGCGACGGACGAGAACGACGGCTGGTCGGTGAGCGTGAGCTGGCTCTCCGGCGAGCACTCGGCCGCCGCCACCACCGAGCCGAACGGCGCCTTCCTGAGCGAGCCCATCGTCTGGCCGTCGGGCACCGCCATCTCAGTGCACGTCACCGACGTCGGCAACAACACGCTGTCGGCGCCCCTCGGCGAGCTGCCGGCCAACGAGGGGCCGCCGGTGGTCGACACTAGCAGTGTCTACCGCTCCTCAGCCGGGGGCGACTACTCGGTGTCCGGGGCGGGCGTGTGTGAAGAACGGATCATCCACGCCATGCCCCGCCAGGAAGACGACGCCACGAAGGCGGTCGGCGACCCGAAGTTCGTGGCGATTCGCAGTGAGGACACCCTCTTCGAGGTCCGCCTCGAAAACCGGAGCACTCCAGGCCTCGGTGCGTGGCCGGCCAGCCCGTTCGTCGGCGACCACTGCAGGGGCGAGCGACACTACGGCTTCCACCCGGTCGAGGTGGACGGCGCCGTCGGCGACGAGATCTGGCTGATCGCCGAGGACGGACACCCCGAGTGGCTGGCGACCGAGGTGCACATCTGGAGCTTGCCGCAGATCTCCGGGAACCCCGTCCTGTCGATCTCGGAAGACAACCTCGTCTGGACTGGTGCGGGGTTCGAGCTTGTCGCTCCGGCGGGCGCGATCACCGGCGCCGCGGATCCGCTCACCCTCGAGGTGCGGGTCTGGCGCGCGGATGGTGACGGTTGGGTCGAGATCGGCGCCGCGAGCACGACGATGACATCCGGGGAGGCCGTGGATCTGGCCCTGCCGGCAGCGACCGCCCCGGGCGACCTGGCGGTGGTCTCGGCCACCGACGGCAACGGCCGCACCACCCGGAAGCGCCTCACGATGCCCGCGGCGACGGTCTTCGGCCTCGAGCTGTCGCCCATCGAGCTGCGCGTCGGCGAGTACGTCGGGGACGTGGTCTTCACCGTCAGCGCGACGCGCGCGCCCGCGACCACCGTGTCGGTGGACTGGCAGCTCGTCCCCGGCACCGCGACACAAGGGTCCGACTGGACCTCGGCCGCCGGCCTTGCCGGAACGATGACGTTCTCGTCCACGGTCCTCGAACGAACCGTGACGGTCCGGATCGTCGACGACACCACTCCAGAGCCCGAGGAGAGCTTCTCCTTCCAACTGTCGAACCCGGTCGGGGCGCCGATCCTCGGGTCGGACACCGCGGTGGTGACCATCGTCGACAACGACGACCTGGGGTACCGCGAGATCGTCCGCTCGGTTCGGCCCCACTCCGGGGCGATGGTCGCTCACAACGTGGCGATGTCGATTTCGGGCGGTGTGGCGACCCTCGGGGAGGCGCTCCCTTCAGACGTCGACCGCGGCGACCGGATGGAGACCTCGGTGGGGCGCCTCTACCTGCACCGGTGCGATGACGCCCGGACCTGCGAGGTGCGGCGGCCCGACGGAGGCGTTCCGGAGGATGCTCAGGACGCCCTCGTCACCCGGGTCGAGCCAGCCTTCACCAGTCTGGCCAGTGCTGCTCGGCCATCGAACCACGACTGGAGTTCGCACCATCCCGAAGACCTCCTCGCCGGCAATGTCGGCATGACCATCCTGTGCTATCGAGGTCATGGCGCGGACATGGATCCGGTGTGGTTGTACTCGTGGGTCACCGGCCCGGCCAACCGGCTCCGCATTCTCGCGCCGACGGCGGCCGACCAGGTCCACGGTAACCAGCGTCACCAGGGTCGCTGGAGCCACGACGCCTACCGCCTCGAGGCGCCGCTGAGGATCGGCGACGACCTGGAGACCGGCCTGATACAGGTTGAAGGTCTCCAGATCGCGGTCGGCGGCGGCCCGGACGATTGGCTCAAAGGCGTGTACGCCTGGACCAACGGCAGGGTCGAGATCTCGGAGACCCTCGTGCGTCTCGACGGCATCGAGCTGGGCAGCGGCTCGCGAGTCGGCATCGAGGCGGAGGGTGGCGGGACCACCGTGGTCCGCAACACCATGGTCTGGGACGTTCCGACGATCGCTGGTACCGCCGAGAGCGTCGGCATACGCGGATACGGATACGGTGAGCCCTCCCTGGAGGTGCTGAACAGCACGGTGGTCGGCGGTCGATACGGCGTGCAACGGATGAGCGGAGTCGTGAGGGTCGTCAACACCCTGGCCGCCGGCGCCAGCGAAGCCTGCTTCGACGGCGAGTTCACACGCGACTCTTTGCGGAATCTCGCCACGGACGCCTCTGCTCCGAGACCACCCGCCGGCGCCGTCGGGGCGGTTTCGGTGCGGGGGGCGATCAGTGGGCCGGAGGCGGACCTCCACCTGGCCTGCGACATCCCCAGCCAGTCTGTGGCGATCACGAGCAACTCGGTGACGGCGGTGGACACGTTGTTTGACCAGGACGCGCGGACGGTCGCCTGGCCGACCGATGCCAACCCTCTTTGGGTGCGACTGGAGTTCGACAGCCCGAGAGCCGTGACCGGGACCTCGGTGCTCACCAGCAACTGCTGGTCGCACGACTGGAGCCTGGAGGCGGCGGGCACCGTGGAGGATCTCGACGCGCAGTCAGGCTCGTGGAGACTGGTGGTGCCGACCCGACGTCTCGAAAACGAGGAGCGGGCCTTCGGTACCGTCATGTTCGACGAGCCGGTCACGGCACGGGTGTTTCAGCTCAACGTCGAGCGGCTCTGCGATGCCTTCGGTGCTCTGGTCAACGAGTGGCTGCTGCACGGCCTGAACCCTGCTTGTGGCGCGGGCGTGGATCTCGGTCAAGATCCTGGGCCTCGGGTGGCAACCGACATCGATGGCATGGCCAGAGCCGTCCCCTTTGATATCGGCGCCGACCAGGCCCACGACCTTGAGATCAGAATAGAGCACGGGCCGAGGCGGTGGTTCGAGGGCGAGGGTGTGGTGAGGGCTCGGGTCGTCCTGACGGGATCGGCGTCCATCCCGGTCAGCGTTCGCTACGCGACGGTTGATGGGAGCGCGCACTGGGGAGAGGACTACCTCCCGGTGTCCGGGATCCTGAGCTGGGCGCCGGGCGAGGTCGAGCAGATGATCGAGATCCCGCTGATCGCCGACGGGGAAATAGAGTCTGATGAGCGATTCTGGCTCCGCTTGTTCGACGGGGCGGGTGCGCGAGTCCGGGATGCGTGGAATCACTTCGACATCAGCGAGGGGGAGGGGCCGGTACGGGTGCAGTTCACCTCGCCGGTGTTCGAGGCGTTCGAGAGTGATGGCTTCCTCCGTGGGGAGGTCGAGATCGAAAGCCCGGTGAGCTTCGAGGTCTCCGTCCAGGTCGATGCATTCAGCCGGACCGCCAGGATCTCGCAGGACTTCGTGACCCCGTTCGACGTCGTGGTCATCCCGGCTGGCGAGACGCAAGGCGCCTTCGAAATCGAGCTGATCCAGGATGCCGAGGGCGAGCCGACAGAGGAGCTGATCCTCGAGCTGTCCTGGACGACAAACTGCGAGCACGGACCCCGGGCCCACGCGATCGGCAGGATTCACGACGAACCTCCGCTCGTCCCCGAGATCGAGCTCGACCCGAGGCACGCGAGCTATTGGATCCAGGAGTGCGGCACCGCCGAGATCGAGCTGGCGGAGGGGTTCGTCGTCACCGAGGGCACCTTCGCCGCCTGGGCCGAGGTCACGACCGGGGGTGTGACGCAGGTCTTCGAGGCCTATCGTCCGGTCGCATGGGACTCGTACTCGTGGATCTGGATCGCATCGCTCAGCACCACCAGCACCGTGACGGTGCTGGTCGCCCCTGCCCTGGGCGAGCCGGCGGTGGGGGTCGAGGTCGAAATCGAGGTGGTGGCCCCGGAGTTCCAGCCATGGGGCCTGGAGCCCGAGATCGAGGACGGCGAGCTCACGATCACGCTGGATGGCTCGACCGTCTGGCAGCGTTTCGTCGACTCGACCCTCCTCCTGCGCAACCTGACGACCGGCATCGACGTGGTGCCCGACGAGCCCTGCGACGAGTATGACGTTACCGTTTCAATCGCGGTGTCGGGCCCGGACGACCTTGTCGTGCTCGAGGCATGTAACGGCGAGCCGGTGCTCGGCCACTGCGCGACCCATCAGCTCAACCCGGAGGTGCGGCGTTGAGCCCGATCTCCGACCGCCGAGCTGTCCGGAGGACCTGTATGACCCGTCTGATCACGCTCCTCTCCCTGCCGCTGCTCACGACCTGGATGACGGCGACCGCCCAACCCCTCTTTCCCGAGCCATTCGTCATCGAGCATGCGGTGACGGTGGTGGAGGCTGACGGCGGGAGGTTCAGCACCGAGCCGGTGGTGGACCACTACGGGGGGTCGTGGATCGTGTCGGTGCGGCCGGACGGCAGCCGGCTGATCGTCGACCTGGGGCGGCGGGAGCTGACCGAGGTGCGGCCGGAGCAGGGGACCTGGTCGGTGCTGAGCTTCGACCGGATGGCCGAGCTGCGGCGGCGGCTCGAGGCGGCGGAAGGCGGGGCGGCGTCGGCCGTAGCCGAGGGGCGGGCGCCGGCGCCGCGGCTCGAGGTGCGCGAGCTCGAGGTG
>CAZKKP010000280.1:0-5662 GCA_964553295.1 uncultured Thermoanaerobaculia bacterium
TCGGTGGTCGCCGTCGCGCCGGTCGGCGGTGCTCTCGAGCCCCCGCCGGAGGCCCTCGTCACGTTCGTCGAGCTGCCGTCGGCGGCGATGGCCGCCGGGCCGCTCACCCTGGTCGCCTGGCAGGACGCCGACGATCTCGTGGCCGAGGCTCGGGCCCGCTGGCGGCTGTGGTGGCTCGACCTGCTGGTGGCCTCGCTCGCGGTGATCCTGGTGGTGCAGGTGGCGGTCCACCTGCTGGTCGGCCGCCCGCTGGGACGCCTGGTGCGCAGCCTGCGCCACCTCGAACTCGGCTATGTCAACGACCTGGACAGCGGGCCCGGGGCCTGGGAGATCCGCTGGCTGGCGTGGCGGTTCCGTCATCTCGGCCAGGAGCTCGCCGACCAGGCGCGGCGGCTCGTCATGGCCGAACGACGGGCCCTCGAGGCCTCCGGCTTCCTCGCCGCATTGCCCAGAGCAGGAGCGGGGGCGGACTCGGTGATGGGCGGCGTCGGGCCGGCGCCTCCCACGGGGGAGGGGCCGCGGCAGGCGGCCCTGGTCCGGCAGTACCTCGAGGACTCCTGCCGCCTGCTCGAGCGCCTGCGGCCGGAAGACCTGCTCGCCGCCGAGCTCGCCGAAGAGGCATTGAGCAGGTCCGTGGTCGAAGCCGAGCGGCTCGGCGACCTCCACCTGAAGTCGCGGCTCGACGACGCCGCGCTGCGGCTGCTCGAGCCCGAGGCGTTCCTCGAGCTGGAGCTGCGACTGGCTGCACTGCGAGCGAACCGACGCTCCTGGGAGCGGTCGATCCGAGAACGCCTTGCCGCCGACCTCACGGCGGCGGGCGTGCCGTGCGACGGCATCCAGGGCCGGGTCAAGCACACCGCCGGGGTGTGGCGCAAGATGACAGAGCATCAGCTCGAGCTCGAGCAGGTGCACGACCTGTTCGCCTTCCGGCTGCTGGTTCCTGCGGAGGAGCACTGCTATCTCGCCCTGGCGGCGGTCCACCGCCGTTTCGAGGCCGAGCCCTTCCGCTTCAAGGACTACATCGCCGAGCCCAAGGCGAACGGCTACCGCAGCCTGCACACCACCCTGCGGGATGACGAGGGCCGACTCTTCGAGGTCCAGATCCGGTCGCGGGAGATGCACCGAGAGGCCGAGGGTGGCGCCGCCGCCCACTGGCGCTACCGCGCAGCCCGGGGCGCCTCTTTCGCCGCCCGCCGGCGCCGCGCCCGGCTGCGTCGGCTCCTCCGCCGCCTCTTTGGTCGGTGACCGGGCGAGGCGCCGGACGGCGCCGGGCGTTGCCCGCGGGGTCGCTCGGCGTGGCTGTGCCTCGGGTTCCATGACCTGTCCCCGAGGATGTGCCACTTTCGACCAGGTGTCTGCGCCCGAGACGGTTCTTCGGCCGACGTCCACGGCGGAGCTGGTCCGAGAACGGCACGGGTTGTGCTTTGCTATTTCTCCGCTCTGCTGGAGCTGGTGGTATGGCGACCATTCTTGCCGTCGACGACGACCCCGCAACCCTGCGGCTGGTCGAGTACACCTTGCGGCGCGCGGGCCACGAGGTGGTGGCGACCTGCGACTCGGCCGGCGCTCTGGGGCTCGCCTCCTCCGTCGGCGCCGAGGCGCTCGTGCTCGACGTGATGATGCCCGGCCTGAACGGCCTGGAGCTCGTCCGGCGCCTCCGCAACCAGCCGACGACCGCCGGGATGCCGGTGCTCATCCTGTCGGCTCTCGGCCGAGGCGAGGATCGCGTGGCCGGACTGGCGATCGGGGCCGACGACTACCTCGCCAAGCCCTTCGAGCCGGATGAGCTGGCGATCCGAATCGCCCGACTGGTGGCCCGCAGAGGCGACGCCCACGGCGAGTTTGCCGGACGTCTCGGGGTGGTCTCCATGCCAGAGATCCTCCAGTTCCTGCTCCAGGCCGGCATCGACGGGGTTCTCGCGGTGACGAGCGACGAGGGCAGGGGCGAGCTCGCGCTGGGCGGTGGCGCGGTGCGGGATGCTCGGTTCGGGGCCTTGGCCGGATCGGACGCGGTGCTGGCCATGCTCGACCTCGAGTCTGCCCGTTTCACCCTCCACCCGGGCGGGGTGCCTCTCGGCAGGGAAATCGGTCTGAAGGGGTTGCAGCAGATCCTCATGACGTCGGCATGGATCGCCGACGAGCTCTCCCGTCGGCCGGCCACGCCGCCCGACGCCCGGTTGTTCCCCGCCTTCGACGACCAGGGCCCGCCGACCATTCCCGAGGCCTTCGAGACCCTTCCGTTCTTCACCGTCTGGCGCCGGGTGCTCGACAGCCCGGGTCTCTCGTTGGCCGAGCTGGAGGCCGGTCTGAGCACCGAGCCCCGCCTGGTACGGTTGACGGTGAGCGTGCTGCTCGAGGTCGGGGCGTTGCGTCAGGTCGCGGCTTCGGGGTGCCCGGCAGGCGCCTCGCCGGGCCCCGGCGGGCATGAGCTTCAGACGGTCCTCCGTGCGATTCGGAAGAGGCTCGCACCGTCGGCGGCGGAGGGGAGCCCCGTGCCGGTGCTGATCGCGATCGAGCACGAGCTGCAGGCCGAGCTCCTCGAGCACCGTCACGGAATCCCGAGTGAGCTGGTTGCGCGGGGTGGCGGCTCGCTGACCCTCGCCTGGCGGACCAGCCGGGCCGGCTCGCTGGTTCTCGGCCGGCCACCGGAGCAGCTCGCCGTCGACGTCGTGTCGCTGGATTCCGGCGCCGCCCGTGACCTGCTGGAGGCGACCGTCGACGGCTACGCCGCGGTGGCCGTGTGGACGCGGGATCTGGTGCTGTCACATGGCTTGCGCTGGCTGGTCGACCGCCTCCGGCACCGCACCGACCGCCCGCCGGGCCGGCTCATCGTCGACGAGGCCATGCGGGGAGTCGCGGCCACCCTGCTGGCCGGATGCCCGGGCTGGCGGCTCGCGGATCGCTGGCCCGGCTCGTTCGTCGAGCTCCTGCAGATTCTCGCCGAGGACTGACCGGGGTCGTCAGGCCCCCGGAATCTCGAGCACCTCTCCCGAGCCGACGCCGCCGCCGACGCAGCGGCTGGTGACCCCGAGGCGACCGCCCCGGCGGCGCAGCTGCCAGATCATGTCGACCACCTGGCGGGCGCCGGTGCAACCGACCGGGTGGCCGAGGGAGATCCCCGAGCCCCACTGGTTGGTGCGCTCCCGGGGCAGGTCCGGCAGGTCGTGGAAGGCCGCCCCCAGCACCGCCGCGAAGGCCTCGTTGAGCTCGAAGTAGTCGACGTCCGAGAAGCTGAGGCCTGCCCGGGCGAGCAGCGGCGGTACGACCTTGAAGGCGCCTTCGCCCATGTACTCCCTGGGCACGCCGACGTTCCAGAACGAGCGCAGCTCGGCCAGCGGCGCGAGCCCGAGCTCGGCGGCCCGCTCCCGGCTCGCCAGTACCACCGCCGCGGCGGCGTCGTTCAGCGTCGAGGCGTTGGCCCCGGTGATGGTGCCGCCGTCGCGTTTGAAGTAGGGACGCACCGCCGCGAGCTCCTCGCGGGTGACGGCACGCGGGCCCTCGTCCCTGGCGACCACGATCGGCTCCTTCTTCGGCCGCGGCACTTCGACCGGCACGACGTAGCCGTCGAACAGGCCCTTCTCCCAGGTCTCGCGGGCGTGCAGGTGGCTCAGGTAGGCGACCTCGTCCTGCTCCTCCCGGCTGACAGCGTACTTCTCCACCAGCCGCTCGGTGAGCAGGCCCATGAGCTCGCCGCCGGCGACCTCGGTGTCGGTCAGCGCGCCCATCAGGCCGTCGACCAGGGTCATGTCGCCGTAGAGCTGGTTCTTCAGGCGGCCCGAGTAGAGATAGCGGGGCACGTTCGACATCGACTCGACGCCGCCGGCGATGCCGAGCGACACCTCGCCGAGGGCGATGCGGCGGGCCAGGGAGTGGATGGCGGCGCCGCCGGAGGCGCAGTTCTCGTGGAAGGTGGTGCCGGGAGAGGTGGGCGGCACACCGGCCTTCTCGGCGGCGGTCTTGGCGAGGTTGGGCGAGCGGGGGTCCTGCATCACCCAGCCCATGCAGGTGTACTCGACCAGCTTCGGGTCGAGCTCGACCGAGGCGAGCAGGGCCCTCATGCAGGTGGTTGCGAGATCGGTGGCGAGCAGCGGCGCGAGCCCACCGCCGATGGCCCCGATCGGGGTGCGGACCGCAGCGACGATGACCGGATGCGACATGGAAGCCTCCCGGAGTGACGTTGCCCCATCATGCCACAGCGCGGCATCGGCCGCCGCCCGCGGGGCGGGGGTCAGGCATCAGGGGGCGCGCCCACCCACCCGCACGGGGTCAGGGGCTTGCCGCGCGAGCGGGCGGGGTGACTGGATCGGACCGGGGCGCCGGGAGAGCAACAGTCGGGCACGAGCCGCCGTCGAGGGCTCGTGCCCGGACCGGTCGGCGCTGGTCCCCGGGCGTCAGAGCCCGGAGAACTCGCCCGCCTCGCGGTAGCAGAAGAGGTAGTCGCGGTCGCCGACGACGACCATCAGCGTGGCGCCGCGGCTCATGGCGTACTCGACCGAGCCGGGCAGCTCGCAGTCGCCGTGGCACTCGCTGACGTGGGCCGGCGACTCGCGGTCGCGAGCTCGGTCGTACCACGACAGGCAGATCGGCTCGGTGAGTCGGGCGGCAGCCTCGCGGTCGGCCAGCACCTTGGCAGCGGCCAGCCCGAGGGGCCCGGCATCGCCCTTCAGCATCACGGTGGGCAAGGGGTCGCGCATCTCGACCGGCGCAACGTCCGGCAGCGCTCGGCTATTCTCGGGCCGGAGCTTGCGCCGCCGGATCACCGCTCGCCGGCGTCCACCGGCGGCAAGGGGCGTGCCTCGCCGTGGCGCGGTAGAGGTCGGCGTCGGCACGGGCGATGATCGACTCGGGGGTGTCGCCCGGTGCGGCGGGGGCGACGCCGATCGACGCGGTCACCCGCAGTATCTCTCCCTCGGTCTGAAGGTGGTTCTACCACCCGGGCTCAGCTCCGCGGCACCGCCACGATGTTGGTCGAGTCTCCGGTGGCGTTGTCGACCTTCGAGGCGTAGACGTAGACCCGGCCGCCGGAGAGCACCCGCACCGAGGCCTTGGCCGGTCGGGCGGGATGTCCGCCGAGGGTCTCGAACGCCCGGTTGAGCTGCCGGTTGCGCAGGGCCGGCACGCTGACGACGGTGGAGCCCACCGCGACCGGGAAGCCGTCGACCACCTCGTAGAGGGTGAGCTCGACCTCGGTGGGGGTGTCGTCGAGGGCGGCGAAGCCAACGTTGGTGCGGAACCGCCCGCTCGACTCGAGCAGCTCGAGGAAGCCGACGTCGCCCGGGGCGAGCAGGTCGCCGGAGCGCAGCCCCGGCAGCCCGTCGCCGTAGGTCCCGGTCGAGCCGGTGTTGCGGGTCACCGAGTCGACCACCAGCTCGCCGTCGGAGAACAGGTGCAGGGTGCCTTGCGCCTGGACGTCGCCGAGCAGGGTCTGGACGACGTCGCGGTCGACCAGCATGCCACGCTGCCCGAGGGTGACGGTGCGGCTGGCTGGTGGGGCGCCGTCGCTCGGGTGGAACACCATCCGCACCTGCTGCGGACCGCCCGGGTTGAGCACGATCAGCCGGGTCCGCCAGACGGTGCCGGCGAGGCCGTTGGCCCTCGCCGCCACCGGCACCAGGTGATGCACCTCGCCGGCGGCCTTGCCGGCGGGCGGACGGCCGAAGAT
>CAZKKP010000281.1:0-4077 GCA_964553295.1 uncultured Thermoanaerobaculia bacterium
GCGGCGGGCGCCTCGCCAGCGAGGCGCGTCCGCTGGGCCGAGGTGTCCAGGAGGACCGGCTCGCGGATCGCGGACCGTCCACCGGCGAGCCCGGCCCGCAGGTCGTCCAGGGTCCAGCCCCAGGGACTGACAGCACCCATGCCCGTGACGACCACCCGCGGCCGCGGGGTCATGGGGAGGACGGACCGGCGCCCGAGGCTCGCAACCGGTCCACGAACGCCGCGAGGGCCGCGACCGAGGCGAAGGCCTCGCGGGTCGCCTCGCCGCCCTCGATCTTGATGCCGAAGGCCTTCTCGAGCACCACCACCAGCTCGAGGGCGTCGACCGAGTCCAGCCCGAGCCCCTCACCGAACAGCGGCTGCTCGTCCTCGATCATGTCCGGGGTCATGCCCTCGAGGTTGAGGTGATCAATGATCAGCTGCTTGATCTCGGTGCGCATCGTCGACGACATCCATCCTCCACGGAACGGTACCGCATCGTCGACTCCGCTACCGGTCTTGGGCGCGAGCCGGCGTGGCGACCCATGCGACCGGCGCCTGGAGCGGAATCGGACGACGGCGCGCAGTATACTCCAGCTCCCGTCCGGCCTGGCGGGCCGGGAGCTTGCCGACCCATGTCCGGCGACCCGATCCTCGATGCCTTCGCGCGCCTCGTCGCACACCGCCCCGAGACCCCGCTGCTGTGGTCCGAGCGGTGCACGGTGCGAGCCGGAGAGCTCGAGGGCCTTGCCCGCGCTCTCGAAACTCGGCTGGCCGGCCTGAACCCCGAGACAACCCCCCTGGCCGCACTCCAGGCGCCCAACGGGCCCGGGCTCGCGGCCGCTCTTCTCGCCCTCAGGCGGGCCGGTCTCGCGGTCGCCCTGCTCGACGAGCGCACCCCCGAGGACGAGCGACGCAGGATCGTCGCGGCCCTCGACGTCGGCGTGGTCGTCCGTCTGACCGCGGCCTGGGACCTCGCCCCCGCCGCGGCGGTGATCCGGCGCACCTCGGCCTCCCCCGCTGACCTGCCGGCGGCCACCGCCTACGTCAAGCTCAGCTCCGGCTCCACCGGCGCCCCTCGCGGGATCGCCGTCAGTGCCGAGGCCCTGGCGTGCGACGACGCCGCTCTCGCCTCGACGATGGGGCTGACGTCCGAGGAGCGCATCCTCGCCGCCGTGCCGCTGTCCCACTCCTACGGGCTGTCCTCGGTGCTGCTGCCGGCGCTGGTCAGGGGGTCGACCCTGGTGGTGCCGTCGGGTGACGGTCCCTTCGCCGCCATCGAGGCCGCCCGCGCCGCAGACGTCACCTTCCTGCCTACCGTCCCCGCCTACCTCGAAGCACTGCTGCGCATGGCCTCGCCTCCCCCCCTGCCGCCCTCGCTGCGCCTCGCCGTAACCGCCGGAGCGCCGCTCAAGCCCGAGACCGCGGCCGCCTTCCGCGCCCGCTACGGCCGGCCGGTGCACGTCTTCTACGGCGCCAGCGAGGTCGGCGGCATCTCCTTCGACCGCGAGGGCTCGGCCGGCGAGCGGGGCACCCTGGGGGCGCCGGTGGACGGCGTCTCGATCGAGCTCGAGCCCGTCGAGGGCCTCGCCGACGGCGACGGGCTGGTCACGGTGCGGTCTCCTGCCGCGGCCCTCGGCTACCTGCCGGAGCCCGACCCGGCGCTGGCCGGCGGCGTCTTCCGCACTGCCGACCTGGCCCGCCTCCAGGACGGCGAGCTGGTCCTGATCGGGCGCGCCGACGACCTGGTCAACGTCAAGGGCAAGAAGGTCAACCCGCGCGAGGTCGAGGTGGTGCTGCGCAACCTCGGCGGCGTGCGCGATGCCGTCGTGCTCGGCCGCACTCCGCCCGACGACAGCGAGCCGGCGCTGTTCGCGGTGGTCGCCACCGACCGCCCCGGGCTCGGGGTCGCCGAGATTCTCGCCTGGTGCCGCGGCCGCCTTGCCGCCCACAAGGTGCCGCGCGGCGTCGTCGTGGTCGACGAGGTGCCACGCACCGCCCGGGGCAAGCTCGACCGCGGCGCCGTCGAGCGCCTCCTCGAACGGGCCGACCCGTGACCGGCGCCGCGCCGTCGCGCTGGCGGCCCTCCCCGTTCCTGCTCGGCTCCGCCGCCCTGCACGTCGCCGCCGGCGCCGCGGTCGCCGCGATGCCGTCCTGGTGGCTCCCACTCCTGGCGCTGGCCGTCGCCGACCATGCAGCCATCGTCGCCGCCGGGCTGCTGCCGCGCTGCTCCTGGCTCGGCCCCAACCTCCGCCGCCTTCCGTCCGACGCCGTCGCCCGGGGCGAGGTCGCCCTGACCTTCGACGACGGGCCCGACCCGGAGCTCACCCCGGCGGTGCTCGCGCTGCTCGAGGAGCACGGCGCGCGGGCGAGCTTCTTCGCCATCGGGAAGCGGGTCGAGCGCCATTTTGACGTCGCCGCCGAGATCGCCAGCCGCGGTCACCGGGTCGAGAACCACACCTTCTCGCACCCGCACACCTTCTTCTTCCTGCCCCCGGCCGCCATCGGCCGCCAGCTCGACCGCGCCCAGCAGGCCGTCGCCTCGGCCACCGGCCGCGCCCCCCGCTACCTGCGCGCCCCGGCCGGGATCCGCGGACCGCTCCTCGAGCCGGTGCTCGCGCAACGCGGGCTGCACCTCGTCTCCTGGACCCGGCGTGCCTTCGACACGGTCGCCACGGACCCGCGACGGATCGCCGCCCGCCTCCTCGCCGACGTCGCGGCCGGCGACATCCTGCTCCTGCACGACGCACGCCACCGCCTCGATCCCCACGGCTGCCGGGTCCTGCTCCCTGCCCTCGCAGAAGTGCTCTCGGGCCTCGCCGACCGCGGCCTGACTGCGGTCCCCCTGCCGGATCCGCCGACCGCGGCCTGACGACCCTACTGCGGCTTCCTCGCGGTGTACTCGCCGAAAAGCTCGATCTGGCCGAAGCGGCTCGGCGCCTCGAAGCCGGCCTCGGCGAGGGCGGCGAGAATGGTCTCCGGCGGCACGCAGGTCTCGATGGTGTCCCAGAAGTAGCGCATCATGGTGTGCGCGTTCGAGCCGCGCACCCGAGCGATCGCCGGCACCACGGTGTTCAGATAGGCGCGAAAAAACATGTAGCTGGCCCGCGACCGCGGTCGGGTGAACTCCAGGAGCAGCAGGCCGCCGCCGGGCCGGAGCACCCGCAGGTACTCGCGGAAGGTCACGGCGAGGTCCTCGGCGTGGCGCAGGGCGTAGCCCATGGACACGAAGTCGACGCTGGACGAGCGCACCGGCAGCTGCTCGACCAGACCCTGGGTTCGTGGGATCGGTGCCAGCTTCGCGGCCGCTCGAAGCATGCCCAGGCTGGCGTCGAGACCGAGTACCACGCCATGCGGACCCACGAGGTCGCGCGCCGCCCGCGACACCTGGCCGCTGCCCATGCAGACGTCGAGCACCGTCATCCCCGGCCCGACCCCGGCCCGCTTCAGGGCCTCCCGGCGGTACCAGGCGCCTGAGCCGAAGGACATCACTCGGGTGATCCACTCGTAGTCGTCCGCCGAGCCGTCGAACAGATCCCGGACCCATCGACGCCGCTGCGCCGGCCCCTCGTAGTACCGGGAAAGGGGCGGGTGGGGCGCCACCGCAGGCTTGCCGTCAGCCTCCGTCGTCATGACGACACTGTACACGAGCACCGGGCCGGAGAGACGAGGTATCATGCGCAACACCGGACGATGCGGATCCTGTTGGTGAAACCCAGAGCCCGGTTGGGCACGGTGCTCGGCCTCGAGGCATTCTCCCGGCTCGAGCCGCTCGAGCTCGGCTACCTCGCAGCCGCGGTGCCGGCGCGGCACGAGATCCGCGTCCTCGACCTGCGCCTGACTCGGTCGCCGTCGAAGGCGTTCGCCGCCGCACTCGCCGCGCACCGGCCCGAGTTGATCGGGCTCACCGGCTACTCCCACGAGAGCTCGGCGGTCAAGGCCCTGGCCTCCGCCGCACGCGCCTCCCTCCCCGGCGTCGCCATCCTGGTGGGCGGCCACCACGCCACGGTGGCGCCCGAGGACTACCGCTCGAGCCCGGTCGACGGCATCGTCCGCGGCGAGGGGTGCGCACCCTTCCGCACCGCGGTCGACCGGCTCG
>CAZKKP010000281.1:4087-5650 GCA_964553295.1 uncultured Thermoanaerobaculia bacterium
ATCGTGCTCGAGCGCGGCGAGAGCCTCAGGGACATCGCCAATCTCGTGGCGCCCGGCGCGGACGACGTCGACGGCGCGAGCTGGCCGTCGTTCCCCGACCCCGCCGACCTGCCCGAACCGCGTCGGGACCTGTGGGACCCGGCGAGCTACCGATCGGTCTGGGTGACCGAGCACGCCGATGCCCTCCGGCCGTTGTTCCCTACGGTATCCATGGTGCGCAGCTCGTGGGGCTGCACCATGCGCTGCACCTTCTGCGTCGTTCCCTTCATGTGCCACGGCCAGCACCGCCCGCGCCCCGCCGAGCTGGTCGCCGCCGAAATCGAGCGCGCGCCGGCGGACCACGTCTACTTCTGCGACGACGAGAACTTCATCGACGAGGGCTTCGCCCATGCCCTCGCCGACGCCCTCGAGGCCCGCGGAGTGAAGAAGCGCTACTTCGCCTGGGCCCGGGCGAGCACCGTCAACCGCTCCCCCGAACTGCTCCGACGCTGGCGCTCCCTCGGCCTGGACGGGGTCTTCCTCGGCTTCGAGTTCGTCACCAACGACGAGCTGCGCAAGGTCGCAAAGGGCGGCAGCGTGGCCGGCAACGAGCGGGCGCTGGATGCGCTCCGCGGCCTCGGCATCGCGGTCCACGCCGCATTCATGGTCCAGCCGGACTACTCCGAGGAGCAGTTCGCCGAGCTGCGGGACTACGTCCGACGCCTGCCGCCGGCGCAGTGCAGCTTCACCGTCTGCACGCCGTCGCCGGGCACCCCCGACTACGAGGCGATCAGGCCGCACATCTGGGTCTCGAACCCCCACGACCTGCACGACTGCATGCACCCGCTGACGCCGACCCGCGTGCCCCTGCGACGGTTCAGCGACCTGCTCGCCCGGCAGGCCTCCGAGGGCGTGGCCAACACGCCGCTGCGCGCCCACCACCACCCGCTGCGACCGGCCGACCTGTGGCGGGTGTGGCGGGCCGGTCGGCGCTATGCCCGGGGCTACCGAGAGATCTACCGCGACTACCCACGAAGCCACTGGGACCGCGGAATCGAGGCGCCGTGAGCGATCGGCGGGCAGGCCCGATGTCGCCGCCGATGCAGCGGTTTGACGACCCCATCTGGGTGCCGTACTCTGACCGGGCGATGGTTGCCGTCTCCCTGTCCCGGTCCCTCGAAGTGATGTCTGGCGACCGCCCGCTGGCGCCGCCGGCCTGGATTCGGCTGCTCCTCGGGGAGGCTCGCGTCGAGGCCCTGGACGGCGGCGTCATCCTGCAGCAGGCGCCGGATGGCGCCCACGCGCTGGCGAGCTTCACCGTCGAGGACGCCTCCCTCCTCTCCGCGGCGCGGTTCCAGGAAGCCACCACCGACGCTTACCGGCGGCTGCACGAAGCCCTGTCGTCCGGCCCGGCCCGGGAGCTGGTCCGGGTGTGGAACTTCATCCCGGGCATCCTCGAGCCCCTCGACGACCTTGCCCAGCGTTACATGGCCTTCAACGCCGGCCGATTCGCCGCCTACGCCGCGTGGTACCCAGGCGACGGCGGCTTCGAGAGCCGGATCGCGACCGCCTCCGGCGTCGGTC
>CAZKKP010000282.1:0-5608 GCA_964553295.1 uncultured Thermoanaerobaculia bacterium
GTGGGGCGGCGCGCCGGCGGCCGGCGTGGTGGTGGGTCTCGGTCGGATCGCCGGCCGCGAGTGCGTCATCGTCGCCAACGACGCCACCGTCAAGGCCGGCGCCTGGTTCCCGATGACCTGCAAGAAGATCCTGCGCGCCCAGGAGATCGCGCTGGAGAACCGGCTGCCCCTGGTCTACCTGGTCGACTCGGCGGGCGTGTTCCTGCCGATGCAGGACGAGATCTTCCCGGATCGCGAGCACTTCGGCCGGGTCTTCTACAACAACGCCCGGCTGTCGGCCGAGGGCATCTACCAGATCGCGGCGATCATGGGCTCCTGTGTTGCCGGCGGCGCCTACCTGCCGATCATGTCCGACGAGGCGCTGATCGTCGAGGGCACCGGCACCATCTTCCTGGCCGGCGCCCACCTCGTGCAGGCCGCCATCGGCGAGCGAATCGACAACGAGGCCCTCGGCGGCGCCGAGGTCCAGGTGGACATCTCGGGGGTGGTCGACGACCGCTTCCCCGACGATGCCTCGGCGATCGCCCACATCCGGGCGCGGATCGGAGAGCTGGCGCGACCGACCCTGGCCACATTCGACCGGATCGAGCCCCGCGAGCCGTTGCTCGACCCGGACGAGGTGCTCGGCATCCTGCCGGTGGACCGGTCGCGGCCCTACGACACCCGCCTGTTGCTCGGCCGGCTGCTCGACGGCTCCGAGTTCACCCAGTACAAGGCGACCTACGGCCAGACCCTGGTCTGCGGCACTGGACGGATCCACGGCTGGGCGGTGGGCATCGTCGCCAACCAGAGGCAGATCGTGCACCGCCGCCGCGGCCTCGGCGATCGCGACCGGGAGGTCCAGATCGGCGGCGTGATCTACTCCGACTCGGCCGACAAGGGCGCCCGCTTCGTCGAGCTGATGAACCAGAAGGGCATCCCGCTGCTCTTCCTGCAGGACGTCACGGGCTTCATGGTCGGCTCGAAGTCAGAGCGGGAGGGGATCATCAAGGACGGCGCCAAGATGGTCAACGTGGTGGCCAACTCGGTCGTCCCGAAGATCACGGTGTTCGTCGGCAACTCTTTCGGCGCCGGCAACTACGCGATGTGCGGCCGGGCCTACGGGGCGCGCTTCTTCTTCGCCTGGCCGTCGGCGTCGATCGCCGTCATGGGCGGTCAGCAGGCCTCCGAGACGCTGCTCTCGATCCAGCTGAAGAACCGAGGAGAGGACGTCTCGGAGAATGAGAGGAAGCAGCGCCTGGAAGAGATCCGCGCACGCTACGACGCGGCGTCGGATCCGCGCTACGCCGCGGCACGGATGTGGGTGGACGCGATCATCGACCCCCGGCGCACCCGCGAGGTGGTCGCCCGGGCGATCGAGGCCGCCGCCCACCAGCCGGCGCTGCCTCCGTTCAAGGTGGGCGTGCTGCAGACCTAGACCAGGGCCGGCATATCTCCGGCAACCGGCGGAAGGTTACCGCGGGATGGGCTGTTGCGAACTGTACGGTGAGAGCCCGGCTGTGAAGGGCTCCGCAGCCGACGACCTGCGGTCGAATCTCAAACCAGGCGTCCTCGGGCCTCCCGGTCCACCGGGCGAGGCGTTAAGCTGTGGGGGTGCGACACGTCATGACAGCGGTTCGAAGAGGGGGCATGGGCCGGTGGGCGGCCGCGGGCATCGCGGCGGCGGTCGTGGCGACGGCGATGGTCGTCGCGGCGGCGTCGCGGTCTGATGGCGGCGAGCTGCCCGAGCAGTGGCGGATCTGGCTCGAGGAGGAGGTCTACCCGCTCATTACCCGCGAGCAGGAGAAGGCGTTCCGCGAGCTCGAGACCGAAGCCCAGCGCCGAGCCTTCGCCGACCGCCTGTGGATCCTCTGGGGGCGCCAATCCGGCTACGGCGCCGCGTTCCGTGGGATGTACGAGAGCCGTCTCGAGATGAGCCGGTTGGAGTTCGACAGCACGCAAGAGGATCGCGCCCGGGTGCTGCTGATCCACGGCCCGCCGTCGATCCGTCACCTTGCCCGCTGTCCGGAGGTCTTCCATCCCCTCGAACTCTGGGCGTGGCCCTACATCGAGGGCCTGGGCGAAGGGGTAGTGGTCTGCTTCTTTCAGCGAGGGAGCGTCGGCCCGTTCCAGATGTGGACCTCGATGGACGGTCGGCAGGCGCTGTTCAACCCCGTGGGCGCCGGCCTCGGGGTCAGTGCCGCCCAGGCCGCCCGACCGGACAACATTCTCTCCCGGCCGGAGTACCGCTGCCCGGACGGCGACGTGCTCGTGCGGCTGATCGCAGCGGCCGAGAGCTGGAGCCGCGACCCGAGCTTCTATCGTGCGATGTACAAGATGCGCGACTCCGAGGGCGGCGGTCCGGAGTCCTCGGCGCGGCGTTTCATGGACTTCTCGGCCCTGGTCGGTGCCAAGGCGCAGCCGCTGTCGTTCTCGGTCGAGAGCGCGGCGATCGGGGCGCGCGGCGGGCTGGTCGAGGTCGGTTTCACGGTGACCCTGTCCGGCGCCGACCTGGGCTCGACCCGGGTCGGGGACGTCGACGTCGCCCAGGTCGACGTCGTCGGAGAGATCACCCGCAGCGACCAGATGGTCGACCGCTTCCGATACCTGTTCTCGGTTCCCCGCGCCGAGAGGGCGATGTCGATGTTGGTGGAGCGCATGGTCCGGCCCGGTGACTACGAGCTCCGGCTCAAGGTGGGCGACGTCCACTCGGACCGCGAGAGCGTGCTCGACGTCAGCTTTGCGGCCGACCCGGCGGCGGTGGTCGAGCGCGAGTTCCCGCCGACCGACGCGGTGGCCCTGTCCGGGTCGGTGGTGGCGTCTCTCGGGGCCGCTTCGGCGGATCCGCTGGTCTCCGACGGCAGACCACTGCGCCTGGTCGGGCCGGCCGGAGATGCGGTCGCCGGGGTGCACCGTTTCGAGGCGGTGGCCACCCCGGCGATCGCGCGGGTTACCTTCCTTGTCGACGGTGAGCCGATCCTGACCAAGAACCGACCGCCCTTCGACGTCGACCTCGACCTCGGACCCTTCCCCCGGCTGACCACCGTCAGCGCGGTCGGCCACGATCCTTCAGGCTTCGAGGTCGAGCGCGACGTGCTCACGGTGAACGTCGGTCGCGAGCGTTTCTTCCTCCGGCTGCAGCCGCTGTCGCCGAGCGAGGTGGCGGCCGGCGTGGCGACGGTTCGCGCCGAGGTCAACGTGCCGTCCGACGCGGCTCTGGACAAGCTGGAGGTGTACTGGAACGACCAGCTCGTCGAGACCTTCCGCGAGCCGCCGTTCGCGGCGTCGGTCCGTCTGGAGGGCGGTGGCGGCTTCGGGCTGCTCCGGGCGGTGGCGCTGTTGAGCGACGGCAGCCTGGCGGAGGACATCCTCTTCGTCAACGCGCCGCAGTTCGGCACCGAGGTCGAGGTGACCTCGGTGGAGCTGCCGGTGACGGTGCTCGACTCGGCGGGCAAGCCGGTGGAGAACCTCACCGCAGAGGACTTCACGGTCTTCGAGGACGGAGAGCTGCAGCAGATCACCCACTTCTCTCTGAACCGGGAGCTGCCGGTGAGGCTGGGGATCGTGATCGACACCTCGGGTTCGATGCAGGAGACCCTGCCGACGGTGCAGCGGGTGGTGATGGGCTTTCTGCGCGACCTGCTCAGGCCGAGCGACCGCGCCTTCATCGTCGCGTTCTCGGATCGGCCCGACCTCCTCGCCTCCTTCACAGCCGACTTCTACACGCTTGAGAACGCTCTGCTGGCGCTCTATCCGGATCGCTCGACGGCGCTGTACGACGCCATGATCACCGGTCTCTTCCAGTTCTCCGGGGTGCGTGGGCGCAAGGCCATGGTGGTGCTGACCGACGGCGACGACACCTCCTCGAAACAGACCTTCGACGCGGCGGTGGACTTCGCGCAGCGCAGCGGGGTGACGGTGTACACCGTCGGCGTCGACCTGCCTGCAACCAAGATGATGACCCGCTGGCAGCTCGGCCGGGTGGCTCAGGTCACCGGCGGGCGCTCGTTCTTCGTCACCGACGGGTCGGGGCTCGACCGGATCTACTCGACCATCGACCAGGAGCTCCGCACGCAGTACGTGCTTGCCTACACGTCGTCCTCGACGCGACCCGCGAGCGAGCTGCGCTCGGTCGACGTCCGGGTGTCGCGGTCGAGGGTCAAGGTGCGGACCCTGGCCGGATACTATCCCGGAGTGCGCTGACCCGAATATCCCCGTGAGGAGGTGTGCGGCCGTGACTCGAAGAGCGATGGCGACGATGGCCCTGATGCTGCTGCTCGTCACGACGATTGCGATGCCGGCAACCGCGGCCGACAGCCCCGACAGACGAGCGGGCGACGAGCTGAAGTGGGGCGCCAAGGCGGCGCGCCGTGGCTACTGGCAGGAGGCGCTGATGCGCTTTGAGCGGGCCGACGGCCTGACCCCGAACCAGCCCAGGATTCTCAACAACATCGCCGTCTCTCTCGAGGCGCTCGGGCGCTACGACGAGGCTGGCGAGGTTTACCGGCGGGCCCTGGCCGTTGCCCCGAACGACTCGGCTCTGCGCCGCAACCACCACCGTTTCGAGGAGTTCGTGCGGGATCACGTGGCCGCGTCGGACAGCGCCGACGAGGCGTCCGCCACCGCCGGGACGGCGCCCGACCTGCCGTCGCCGGACGAACCCGAAGATCGTGCGGGCGGAGAGGGAGGCGACGATGCGTAGAGTGGGCCTCCTGCTGACCCTCGCGCTCATGGCCCTGGGGATGACGGCCTGCAGCACGGGCAAGGAGATCCGGCTCGACCTCCGGCTGGCCCCGAAGCTCGAGATCACCGGCTCGGAGCGAGTCCTGGTCGGCCCGGTGCTGCTCGAGCCCCGCACCCTGGGCGAGCTGACCGCCGTCGACCTGGCGGCCACCAGGGAGCTGGAGCAGTTCATCCGGCAGGTGCTCCGCAGGCGGACCCGCCTGGAAGTGCTCCGGCCCGGCGAGCCGGTCAGGCCGCCGGTGGACGACCTCGAGACACTGGTCAAGCTCCGGGACTTCTGGCTGGAGCTCGGCCGGGAGAGCGGCGCCCAGATCGCGGTGGCCGCCTCGATCGACGTCAAGGTGCTCGACCGTGAGGGCTACACCACCGAGGAGTACGTCTCTCCCCAGGACGGCAAGACCTACTTCCGCCAGGTGCTGGTGGAGGAGACCGGGTTCAGCTACGACGTGCTGCTCATCGTGATGTCCTGCGAGACCGGCGCCGTGCTGCATCGCGAGCAGATCACCGACTTCCAACCGCGCAGCGAGCGCAAGCTGCGCGAGTACCAGGGCATGTTCTCCGAGCTCTATCACCTGGAGAACCGGCTGTTGGGCGTGTTCGTGCCGCGCACGGTCGCCGCCAAACGAGTGCTGTTCAGCGGCTGACCGATGATGGGCTGCGACGATCGAAGACAAGGCTGGAGGGCGTGATGAGGATCGCTTTCAGATTCCTGGCGGCCGCGGCGGTGGTGCTGGCCCTTCCCGCGGAGGCGCAGTACCGGGCCTTCATCGGCGGCCAGAACAAGGTCAGGTACGACACCTTCGAGTGGAAGGTCTACGAGACGCCGCACTTCAGGATCTCCTACTACGACCGGGTGGAGCCGCAGCTCGAGAAGGTGGCCTCGTTC
>CAZKKP010000283.1:0-5601 GCA_964553295.1 uncultured Thermoanaerobaculia bacterium
GGCGGCGTCGAGCACGCCGTGCTTCACCTGCTCTACGCCCGCTTCTGGCACAAGGTGCTCTATGACTGCGGCCTGGTCTCGACCAGGGAGCCCTTCCAGAAGCTCTTCAACCAGGGCATGATCCTCGCCTACTCCTACCGCGACGCCGGCGGCAGGTACTACCACCCGTCCGAGGTCGAGGAGCGCGACGGCGGCGTCTTTGCCCGGGGCACCGGCACGCCGCTGGAGTCCCAGGTCGAGAAGATGTCCAAGTCCAAGCTCAACGTGGTCAACCCGGACGAGGTCATCGAGCAGTACGGCGCCGACGCGATGCGCCTGTACGAGATGTTCATGGGCCCGCTCGAAGTGCAGAAGCCCTGGCAGATGAAGGACGTCGAGGGGGTCAACCGGTTTCTCCAGCGGGTCTGGCGGCTGGTCGTCGACGAGCGCAGCGGGGACCGCGCCGGAAGCCTGGTCGACGTTCCGCCGGAGTCCGAGCGCGAGCTGCAGCGGACCCTGCACAAGACCATCCGCAAGGTCACCGCCGACGTCGAGGCGCTGCAGATGAACACCGCCATCGCCCAGATGATGATCTTCGTCAACGAGGCCACCGCCGCCGATCGGCTGCCGGTCGACACGGTGAAGACCTTCCTGCGGCTGCTCTCCCCGTTCGCGCCGCACCTCGCCGAGGAGCTCTGGCAGCGCCTCGGCGAGCCCGAGCTGATTGCCCACGCCGACTGGCCGCGCCACGACGAGGCCCTGTGCCAGGACCAGACGATCGCCATCGTGGTCCAGGTCAACGGCAAGCGCCGGGACGAGCTGATGGTGCCGCACGACGCCTCGAAGCAGGACGTCGAGCGCCTCGCCCTGGCCTCGGAGAAGGTGCTGAAGCACCTCGAGGGCCGCATCCCGAAGCGGGTGATCGTGGTGCCGGGCCGGCTGGTGAACGTGGTCGGCTGAGCGCAGTGAGGGGTGAGGGGAGGAGGGGTGAGGTGACCGCGGTGGAGCACATGCTGCCGGCCCCTTTCTCCTCACCCTTCACCCCTCACTGTCCGGATCAGAACGACCGGCCCACGAAGAGGTACCAGGCGTCGCGGCCGTTCTCGGCGAAACCGTAGCCCAGGTAGGCAGGACCGAAGACGGTGTCGGCGCCGATGAACACTGCGCCACTGAAGCGCAGGTCCTCGAGGGCGGCGGAGGAGTGGTGGGACCACACGTTGCCCAGCTCGCCGACGAGGCCGGCATACACGCCGCTGCCGAGCTGCGGCCGGAGTGCGGCGAGCTGCCGGTACCAGGCGACCCCGGCGAAGGCCATCGAGGTTCCGGCGAGCTCGCCCGGCGCGTAGCCGGAGAGGTTGAAGAAGCCGCCGAGCTGGAAGGCCTCCCAGAAGGGCAGCTCCGAGCCGAGGGCGCTGCCGGCGCGAACCTCGCCGAGGATCGTGTGGCGGCCGAACGAGGTGGCGCCGATCAGCGCGGCCTCGAAGCGGTCGTAGTCGAGGTCCGAGCCCATGCTGCGACGGGCCAGGAGCAGGTCGGCAGCCGCCAGGTAGCCGCGCCGGGGCAGGTTCGGGTTGTCGAGCTGGTCGAGGACGCCCGCGAAACGCCAGCCGCCGCGCTCCAGCTCGAGATCGGAAAGGTCGGCGCCGCGGTCGGCGAAGCTCGCCTGTCCGTGGCCGCGCACGGCGCCGGCTCGGAGTTCGCCGTAGCGGCCGAGGGACAGCCCGAGGTCGAGGTGGAAGCCCGTCTCCTTGAGCGCGAGCTCCTGGGCGCCCGGCTGCTCGAGGCCCGGCAGGTCGCCGGGGGCGAGCACGCGCCGCGTGTCGAGGGTCCGGACGAAGCCGCCGCCGGCGGCGAACCAGCGGCTCCCCAGCCGCAGCGGCTGGTACCACTCGCCCGCCAGGCCGGTGACCTCGCCGACCTCGACGGCGGTCTTCAGCTCGGCGTCGGCGGGACCGAGATGGCGCCGGGTGTAGTTCGTGAGCAGGTTGAAGGAGCTCTCCCCCTCGAAGTCGGCGACCAGGTTCACGCCGAAGCGCATCGTGTGCGGCCCCCAGCTCTTCTCGTGGGCCTCGATGAGCAGGGCGTAGCCATCGCCGGCGAGCTGCAGCAGGAGGTCGACCCGCTCGTAGTCGCCCGACTCGTACAGCCTCTCAAGATCGCGCCGGAGCTGCTCGAGGTCGAAGATCGAGCCCGGCCGCACCGACAGCCCGCCGAGCACCCGCGCGCTGTCGGCCCGTGAGCCGGCCGCGAGCTGCACCGAGACCAGGTGGTCGAGGGGCTGGGCCCGGGCGGCCGAGACCCGCCGCCGGTGGGCCAGCCAGCCCTCGTCGCCGATCCCGTATGCGGCCAAGACCGGCTCGAGCTCCCGCGCCGCTGCCTCGCCCCGGGGGATCATCTCCGCCGCCCGCTCGAACTGGGTGCTGGAAGATCCCTCGAGGTCGACCTTGAGATAGACGTCGGCGCCGTGGGACTGGTCCTGGACGTTGCGCGCAATGGTCATCGACACGAGCTGGCCGGCGATCTGGGTCAGGGAGCGCAGCTCGTCGCGGGTCCTCAGCTTCTCGCCGACGTCGACCGCGATGACGATGTCGGCGCCCATCGCCCGGACCAGGTCGACCGGGAGGTTCTGCACGAGGCCGCCGTCGACCAGCAGCCGACCGTCGATCTCCATTGCCGGGAAGACGCCCGGCACCGCCATGCTCGCCCGGATCGCCCGGCCGAGGTCGCCCGACGACAGGACCACCGCCTCACCGGTCTCCAGGTCGGTGGCGACCGCTCGGAAGGGAATCGGCAGCTCGTCGAAGCTGGCCAGGCCGACCGCCGGCACGGTCAGGGACTGCAGCTCGAAACCGAGCCGATGGCCGGCAATCAGCGAGGCCGGCAGCTGGAAGCGACCGCCGTTGAACCCGATCTCGACCGCCGACAGGTAGGTGAGGTCATCGACCTTGCGCCGGAAGGGCAGGCGACGGCGGTCGACCCGGTCGTCGAGCACCGCTCGCCAGTCCATGTCGAGCACCAGCGCCTCGAGCTCGGAGGCGTCCAGGCCAAGGGCATACAGCCCGCCGACGATCGCGCCCATGCTGGTGCCGGCGATGCAGTCGACCGGCACCCGCAGCTCCTCCAGCACCTTGAGCACACCGATGTGAGCCGTGCCCAGGGCGCCGCCGCCGGACAGCGCGACGCCGATCCGGGGCCGCTCGGGCGGCTCGGGGGCCTCGGGCGCCGCCGCGACGGAGCTCGACGCCAGACCGAGCAGCACCACCCCGAGCACCGCGGACCTGATCGCCATGTCCGGGAGCATACCTCGGTTGCCCGGCTCAGAGGACGGGAAGCCGGAGCTCGACCTCGAGCCCGCCCTCCGGGTGGTTGACCGCCCGCACCCCACCGCCGTGCCGCTCGAGGGCCCGGGCGGCGATGGCGAGGCCGAGACCGACGCCGCCGCGCTGCCGGTCGCGCGCCTCCTCGACCCGGAAGAACGGCTCGAGCAGGCGCCCGAGGGCCTCCTCGGGCACCCCCGGGCCGTGGTCGCGGACCCGGAGCAACGCCGTGCCGCCGTCCTCGACGAAGAGCTCGACCTCGACCGCGGTCCCCGGGGCGGTCCAGCGCACGGCGTTGCGCAGCACGTTCTCGACCGCGGCACGGAGCAACCGGGGCTCACCGCGGAGCCGGCACGGCTCGGATCGCGCCAGGAGCACGGACGCGTCACGCGCCCGGGCCTCGAAGTCGGCGTCGGCGACGACCTCCGCGACGAGGGCGTCGAGCTCGACCTCCTCCAGGGCCGACTCCGGTCGCTCGGTCTCCTCGAGCCGCGCCAGCTCGAGCAGCTGGGCGATCAGCTCGTTGAGCCGCTCAGACTCGCGGCCGACGCGGTCCAGCGCCGGTCGGGCCGCGTCGCCGGCGCGGCCGCGGGCGAGCTCGAGCGCCACCCCCAGCCGGGCCAGCGGCGAGCGCAGCTCGTGGGAGACGTCGCGGAGCAGCCGGCGATGCGACGCGACGAGGCCCTCGAGGCGCTCGGCCATGGCGTCGAAGTCGCGGGCGAGCTCGCCGATCTCGTCCCGTCGCCGCGACACCCGCGGCGAGACCCGGGATCCCAGGTCGCCCGCGGCCAGGCGCCGGGTGGCCGCCGACAGCGCCCGCAGCGGGGAGGTCAGGTAGCGCGACAGCCACCAGCAGAGCACGCCGACGATGACCCCGACCACCACCAGCCGGAGCAGCACGCTCTGCCGCCCGAGCACCTCCACCGGCCGCGGCGGCGGGCGCCGGGCGGGCGCCGCGGCGGCGACGATCCGCCGCTCTCCCGGGGAGGTCTCGGCCCACCGCGCGACGACGAAGTGGAAGCCCTGGCGACGGGAGGCGGGCAGCCCGGTGGCCACCACCTCGGCGACGACCTCGGCGACGTCGTCGGGGACCCGGCGGGTCCCCGGGGCGGGAGCGCCGTCGGCGTCGAAGACGAACCGCCGCGGACCGGGCCCGCGCCGGCCGTGCGGCCGCTCTCCGGTCGGCCGTTGCCGTGGACCGGCGTCCTCGGCGTCGTCGAGCAGCCCGTCGAGATGCTCCAGGGTCACTCGCTCCCAGCTCTCGATGGCCGGGTGCGAGCGGGTCCAGTAGGGAGACAGGCCGACGAGCACCGCGATGATTGCCGCGATCACCAGCCAGAACCAGAGGAAGATCCTGAGGAACAGCGACCTCATGGCGCCACCGGCCGCAGGTACTGGTAGCCGACGCCGCGGATGGTCTTGATCCGCTCGCCACCGCTGCCGGACGGGCCGAGCTTGCGCCGGAGGTTTGACAGGTGCACGTCGAGGCTGCGGTCGAACGGGCTCGGTCGACGGCCGAGCACCTCCCGGGACAGGTCGACGCGCTCGACCACCTCGCCGGCGGCGCGCAGCAGGCGCTCGAGCAGGGCGAACTCGACGCCGGTGAGCTCGACCTCGGCGCCGCCGACCCGCACCCGCCGGGCGCCCGGGTCGAGCTCGAGATCGGCGACCCGGAGCAGCCCGTCGGGGGCCGCGCCGCCCCTTTCGGTGCGCCGCAGCACCGCCCGGATCCGCGCCGCCAGCTCGCGCGGGTTGAAGGGCTTCGGCAGGTAGTCGTCGGCGCCGAGCTCGAGACCGACCACCCGGTCGACCTCGTCGCCGCGCGCGGTCAGCATCACCACCGGCACCCGCGAGGCGGCGCGCAGCCGGCGCAGGACCTCGAGGCCGTTGAGCCCGGGCAGCATGACGTCGAGCACCACCAGATCGTAGCCGGGGGTCCCCGCCCGTTCGAGGCCGAGCTCGCCGTCGTGCACCGCGTCGACGGCGAAGCCCTCGCCGCCGAGATACTCGACGAGCAGCTCACAGAGCTCCTGGTCGTCGTCGATCACCAGCAGCCGCGCCGTCATGAGCCGATCCTACAACGCCGCCGGGCAGCTTGAGCTTCGCTTTACGATTCTTCAGGCACGTCGGCGTCTTCCTCACGCTCGAGCCGTCAACATGTGACCTGCCGGCGACGTTTCACCGGCAGCAACGGCGGCACCCAGATCCCGCCGCCAACCACTGGAGGTGGACCATGACGACCCGACGCGCCCTCCCCCTCACCCTGCCCCTGGCCCTCGCCGTGACGGCCCTGCCGCTCCTGGTC
>CAZKKP010000284.1:0-5596 GCA_964553295.1 uncultured Thermoanaerobaculia bacterium
TCCGCAAGCCCGGCGTGACCCTGCTCGGTCGCGAGGAGATCGAAGCGCTGGTCGAGTGGCTGGACCTGATCGATTTCACCGCATCCGAGAACGCAAGGCGCGCCGGTGCGGACGGCCAGCCCAGCCAGGCAGCCGACAACCGCTGGGTCGCCGAAGCACTCTACCGCTCGGCCATCGTCGCCGGCATGGACGCCGCGTTCCTGGCCGGGCTCCGCCGCCGCGTCGAGGCCAGCTTCCCCGAGATCGACGTCGACGCGCTTGGCGCCGAGCTCGACGCCGGCCGCGGCGCCAGCAGGGACGCCCGCCGGCTGCTCGACGACACCGAGGTCGCCGCCCTGCACCGCGACCCGCGCTGGCAGACCTTGAGCCGGGACCACCGCCTCTTCCTGCTCGAGAGCGCCATCGCCAACGCCCAACCGCAGCACCGCGACATGATCATCGACCTCGTGAGGGCCTCACTATGAGCCAGACCAACCCGCTCGACATCGCGCTGGACTACTCGAGGAGCACCGAGCCGGGCACTCGAGCAAACGCTTGCGTTGCGCTCGCCGAGATCGGCGGCGACAGGGCGCTGGCTCGGCTCTGCGAGCTGGCGCAGGACCAACGTCAGCCGCAGCTGGTGCAGGAAGCGGCGATCAAAGGCCTGATCAAATTGGTCGAGAACAAAAACGACTCGGGCGGCAAGGCCGCGGCCGCCGTGATTGAGCGAATCCGATCCGGCCAAGACAAGAGCCTGCGGCGGTACGCGATGAACCTGGCGAGCAGAGTCCCGTCGCTGCGCGACACGCTCATCGAAACCTTCAAAGCCGTGTCGCGAGAGGACCAGGATCCGTCGTTTCGGCGCGAGGTCCAGCAGCTCTTCATCGAGCTCGCCGAGACCGATCCGCAGGCCGTCGAGGTCATCCTCGAAAGCGCGGTCAGCGAGACCGACCCCAGCCTGCAGCAGCGCGCCGCCAAGGCGATCGAGCGACTAACGGGGAGCGGCCAAGCCCAGGCCTTGCGCTGGGACATCGCCAAGCTCGAACCCTCGCTCTACGGCTGGCTGGCCAAGGCGCGCCGAATGGGCCTCTTCCGCCCGCAGCTCGACGGCGCCTGGCCGACGCGCTGGCGACAGGCCAGTGCGGCGGCGAAAGCTGATGGGCCGCGCCGAGCGAGCGCCATCTGGCGGCCGGTTGCCGTCGCCGTCGGCGTGGCCTTCGTCGTCATCTTTCTGCTCTGGGCGCTGCTGGGCTTTTTGGCGGCGCAGCCGCTGAACAACGACGAGCTGATCGGCTTCGGCGTCTTGGCGCTGGTTGCCGCCGTCGTCGTTGCGCTCGTGGCGCTGCCGGGTGCGCGGCCGCTGGCGCGCTCGGCGGACCGGGCGGCGGCGGCCCTGCTCGAGCTGCGAACCGCCGCCATCGCCGGGGCCGGCGTCGGGCTGGCGTTCGGCCTGGTCGTGCAGCTGGCCCACGCGATGGACGACGCGGCGCCGCCAATGGCACCGACTGTCTTCGTGCTGGAGATCGTGGCGTCGATGCTGGCGCTGGCGGTCGCCCTCGTGCTGATGCGCGGCGTGACCATCGCCGTCTACGGCCTGAACACTTCACAGGGCGGGCGCGTCATCCTGGTCATGGTCGCGGGCCTGCTCGCGTCGGTGCCGCTCGCCGTCTTGGCTGTCTGGCTGGTCGGGCTCGCGGTGCCGAATGCGACGCTGATCGATCTCGCGGAGATCGCCTTCGTTGGCTTGCCCGCCATCCTGGGGTTGCTGGCCGGCTATTTCGCCGTCGACCTCGACACCACCGACGCCCTGCCGGAGGAGGATCCGGCCTGGCAATGGCCCGCGCTCGGCATGGCGACCCTGTCCGGCCTCGCCGTCATCGGCCTCGTGCTGCTCGGCCATCGCGATCTCTTGGACACCCGCGCCCTCGAGGCGGCCGTCGACAAGAGCAGCGAGGGCAAGCAGGAGCTCAAGGCTGTCCTGCTCGCGCGTACCGACTACCGCCTGAGGATCGAGGATGAAGGACCGCTGGCGATGGCGATTAGCGACGTGCCGCAGGGTTTCGAGCCGTTCCTTTTCCTCGACGAGGCCGACCGCACATCCCTGCTTCGTCATGGAAGCGGCGGCGAGCGGACCGCCTTCCTACGTCAGGGAACGTACCTTCTTCGCGTCGACGAGTGGTCGACCTCGACCGCAACGGGTCTGGACCTCGGCGAAGCGACGAACGCCGTCCTGCATTTCGCCGCGTACGGCATGGCCCGCTTGACGGGCGCCGGGCGGAGCGACTGGGCGCCAGGCGATTCACCGGACAGCGGGCTCGTCCAGCTGTCGCTGATCTTGAACACACGCGACATCACGAAGGCCGACTTTGACAAGGCAAAGGAGACATTGACACGCCTGCAATCCCAGCGCGGCATCAGCGGCAGCAAGCCGGCGCCCGCTGCCGACGGGAAATCCGCGGCACCAGGCGCCGATCAAAAGCAATGGCGCTACGCCGTGGTCGTCGACGAGCGCAACCAGCCCTACGCTTTGGGCTCGCTGCTCGCCTACTATGGCCCCGCCGGGGCAGCGGATGTTCCCTATCATCCAGCGGCCGCCTGGCCGCGCGACCTGACGAGCGCCGTGCAGCCCGCCGGGCTGGTCGAGCTGTCTGGTCGCCCGAGCGAGGCCGAGATCTCCGAGCTCGAGCTCGTGCACAAGGTCATGGCCGAGGAGGCCGACCGCCCCAAGCTCACGACCCTCCTCGGCACGGGCATCACGGCGTCGCGCGACCAAGGCTCCGAGCCGGTGAAACTCCTCGGAGAACTCACCCCGATGTCCGGCAATCCGGGCAGCCTCGCCGTCTACGCCGGCGGCGATCCGGGCTCCCCGGTCGCCATCGGCACGCTGCTGCGACAGACCGGCGAAGACGACGGCGACCTGGCCCTCTTCGAGATCATCGGCGGCCGGGCGACAGCGGCAGAGCCGCGCCACGTCCGCCTGAGCCGGGACGCTGTGCTGGAGGTCGCCGGCGGCGACTATGCTGCCGCAAGGCAGTTGTCGGAGCAGGCCTTGAAGCTCGGCATCGAGTCCTCCAAGGACGTGCAGACTGACATTCCCTATCCGGAGGAATTGCCGCCTTTGGCCTCTGCGCCGATCGTCGAGCTCGAGGAAGAGCTCGAGGACTTGCGCGCGCAACAGGGTCAATGGCAGCCCGATGTCAAAGGGCCCGCGCCGCCGGAGTTCAGCCATTTTTTCATGGTCATGGAGGACTCTCCGGTCGGCGGATTTAGTGCTGGCGCAATTCTTCAAGGCAGCCTCTGGGACAACTCGACATGGCCGCTGTTCAAGGAAATTTTTCCGGGCAGCGGAACCGCATACGAGGACATCGGCATACTTGCTTATCTCGGTCCGACCTATGATCCCCGCTGGGAGCGGATCGGTACATTGCTGAGCGACGAGCCCACGCAGCTGCCGCAGCTCGCCCGCCTGACTCCAGGCATCGGTACGCCCGACACCATCGACGACGTCGCTGAACTGAAAGGCCGATGGCTTACCGACGTGGGCGTATACCCGTCAGGCCCCGAGCCCGAGCAGTTCCGCCACTACTTCATGCTGGCCAGCGACGGGGAGGTCTTCAAGGCCGGCTCGATCGTGCGCGGCAGCGGCTGGGACCGCACGGATTGGCCGCAGTTCGAGCTGACCTTCGGCTGGGCTGGATCGGGTGAAACGAGCGCCTACGAGTACCTGATCAGCCTCACCTATCTCGGCCCGACCTACAGGCCCGAGTGGGAACAGCTGGCCGCCGAGATGCGGCGCGCGCAGGGGCTGTCGCCAGACGACCCGCCGCCCTATGTGCGCGACTGGTAAGCTACGTGGCCCATGGCATCGACGGTAAGAGGTCTCGGGTTGTGGCCCAGACCCAGGGCAGGAACACGGTGATGCGGCCGCACGACGGCCGGAACCTCGATTTCGCTTGCGACGCTCGCACCAACAGTAGGCGCTTTCGGGCCCCAGCCCGGCCTGCTTTTCGAGCGGTTCTTGGACATGACTAAAGCCACCAAAGGCGCAGACGTTGTATCGGTAGGGGATGCAGTCATGGAAGTCGCAGTCGTCATTCCCGGCATCATGGGCAGTCGGCTTTACCTGCCCGATGCGCATGGCAAGCCCGATGAAGAGGTATGGCCGCCGACACCGCGCGAGGTGGCCATGGGGTATCACCGGATCGAAGATCTGCAGCGCGATGATTTGATTGTCGGCGCACCGATCGACAATATCTTGTGCTTCAACTTCTACAATCTGCTGAATCGCCATCTCGACGGGCTGGGTTTCAAGATTGGCCTAGGCCCGAAGCGACGGGTCGACTTCCCTTACGACTGGCGCCGTGACAATTTTGAAACGGCCGACCGGCTGGCAGCGCGGCTTGCCGAGCTTCACGCGGAGGGCGCCACCGTCTTCTACCTTTTGGCGCATTCCATGGGGGGCCTAGTGACCCGACTGATGCTGGAGAGCGGCAAGTTCGTGGCGGAACCGTGGTTCGCGAAGATCCGCCTTCTCGCCACGCTCGCCACGCCTCATCTCGGCGCGCCGCTGGCGCTTGCGCGGATCTTCGGCCTCGACCGAGCGATGGGGATCAGCGGCAAGGATTTCGCCGCGCTCGCCGCCAATCGTGCCTACCCCTCCGGCTACCAGCTCATCCCCCCTCCTGGCGAAGCGGCGATCTGGAATCTCGCCAGCAGCGATGTCGCGACGCTCGATCCCTATGATCCGACCAACGCCAGCGATCTCGGCATGGACCCCCAATTGATTGAACGGGCCCGCGCTGTGCATGAGCTTCTCGGCCAAAGCAGCCAGCCCCAGCACGTGCGTTACGTCTATTTTGCCGGATCGGGCCACCGGACGGTGACGCGTGTGAATGTGCATCACAAACCGGGCACAAAGATCGACCACACGCGGTCCGAAGTGACCCGGACCGAGGCCGCCGGCGACGGAACGGTGCCGCTCTACAGCGCGTTGCCGATCAGGGGCCAACGCCAGATCGTGTTCAACGAACACTCGACGGTCTTTAAAGGTCTGCCGTTCCGCAAGGTATTTTTCCGCCTGCTCGGCGGCGACGCCGGCGCCCCGCTTGAAGCGGTTCGAGGCGTTCCACGACCCGCAGATACGCTGGTGCAGCTTTCGCTCGACGCCCCGGTCTATGCGAAGGGCGAGCCCGTGGAGCTCGTGCTGGCGTTGACCAACCCGCTGCAGGACAGCGGTATCACTCTGACAACGTCGATCCAGGGCAAGCTTCAGATTCAGGAGGTGAGCGACGACGAAAAGCCGTTGGGCGCGCCGCGCGAGATTCCCGTGGCCTACGCGGGCCCAGCGATCTCGGGCCTCACCCTGCTGATCGCCGAACCACTCCAGCCGGGCCTCTACACCCTCGGGTTTGCCGGCACACCGAAGGCCGAGGCTCCGGTCGCGTTCGCTGTCCAGCAACCTTAGCCGCTGATGACGGCGCGACCGAGCGTAGAGAAATTCGGGTCCACGAGATTCTCTTAACCCTTGCCGGCTTGTGCCGTGATGCCACCATGGCAAAGCGGCGCCGCGCGATCGTCCCGGACGTCCCGCATCACGTCACCCAACGCGGCAATCGGC
>CAZKKP010000285.1:0-5595 GCA_964553295.1 uncultured Thermoanaerobaculia bacterium
CGCGGCGACGTCGCCGCGTGCCTGCTCCGGGCTCATGTACTGCAACGTGCCCTTGATCATGCCGATCTCGGAGATCTGGGTCGCCGCCACGTCGGCGTCGGTGATTCTGGCGAGGCCGAAGTCGAGGATCTTGACCGCCGGCACACCGGCGCCCGAGCTGGAACCCGCACCGGAGTCCTCGGCGACGATGATGTTGGCCGGCTTGAGGTCGCGGTGGATGACGCCGCGCTGATGGGCGTAGTGGACGGCGTTGCAGAGGGTTCTGAAGAGAGCGAGCCGCAGCTCGAGCTCGGCGGCGTCGAGGCGCGCCGGCCGCTCCGCCAGCCAGCGGTCGAGGGTCCGCCCCTGCACCAGCTCCATGGCGAAGTAGTCGTGGCCGTCGTCGGTGTGGCCCGAGGCGTGGATCGCCGCGATGTTCGGGTGCTTGAGTCGGGCAAGCGTCTCCGCCTCGCGGTGGAACAGGCGCTGGTGGAGCTCGTCGACGACGTGGTCCCGCCGCATGACCTTGAGCGCCACCCGCCGCTGCGGCCGCTCCTGCTCGGCCTCCCAGACCACCCCCATGCCGCCCTCGCCGAGCAACCCGACGATGCGGTAGCCGGCGATCGAGGCGGGCTGGGGCCGGCGGCGCTGCGGGCCGGGCCCACCACTGTCGGACGAGATTCTCTCTACCGACTCCACCGCGCCGGCCTGGGCAGCGGACAGCGTCGTCTCGTCGTCGCTGGTAGGCGGGGGCAGACCGGGATCCTCCGGGTCGGACATCGCTCAGTCTCTCCAGTCTCGAGTACCGGATCTCGACCACAGAGCACCGCCAATTCGGCGGATATTCCCGCGGAGACCGGACAGCTACCGCGCGGCGTTGGCCTCCGCAGGCCTCTCGACTACCTGAGCGCGCCGTTCCTCGTCCCCTGCCCGCGTGGAGCAGGAGCAGGATTCCCGCCACCGGTCGCGGCCGCTACGAGGTCGAACCCACAGTCGTCCCGGTCGGCGCCGGCGAGGAGCCCTCCCCCACCACCGCCGAACACAAGGGCAGGTCAGTCCACTCGAAGTCGTCGCAGAAGAGTGAGCACGGTCTCATCACCGTCAGCACGACCAGGCCGTCGGCGATCCAGGCGAGACCTTCGGCCACCACCACCCCGGCGGCCTCGCCGAGGGTCCGGGCCCGGTGGACCTCCCCCGGGGAAGCGCTGTGAACTCGCTGTGATAGCCCTGCAAACTACTCCAGGGAAGCCGCTCCCCGAACAATCTCGACTTCGTCTGAACTGGCACACGTACACGACAAGAAAGCTCCTCCTGGCACCGCTACAGCTTCGACTTCAAGTGGTCGATGACCAGACCCATCGCCTCGCTCGGGCTGAACTCGACCGCCTCGTAATCCTCGTCGACCCACACCGTGTGGCCCGGGGGCCAGTAGTAGACGTCACCGGCGCGCACCGTCTCCTCCCGGCCGTCGGCGTAGCGCACGTTGATCGAGCCCTTCAGGACCGTGCCCCAGTGCGGGCACTGGCAGAGGTCCTGCGGCATGCCTACGAGAAGCGGCGTGGCGTCCGCCCCCTTCGGGAAGCGGATGCGCGCGACGTTGAGGTCGCCCCAGTCCTGCGCCTGGATGCAGACGCCGCCGGCCTCGAGACGCGTCGGTAGATCGGATCGTGCCTGTTTCATCGAGATCTCCTTTCTCGGCTCGTGCGGCGGGGACTCTGCCGCCGACCGACCCATGAATATCGGCCGCGGGCTGCCGATGCTTGGAGACGGCATGGAGGTTTCATGGAGATTCGCGGGCGATGGACTCCCAGGGTGTTCTACCCTGGTGCCAATGAAATACCGGTTCGGCGAGTTCGAGCTCGACCTGGCCAAGGTCGAGCTACGTGCCCGGGGACGGATCTGCCCGCTCGAGCCGCAGGTGTTCGCCGTCCTCGCCTTCCTCGTCGAACACCGCGAACGGCTCGTTTCCAGGGACGAACTCTTCGAGAAGGTCTGGGACGGACGCATCGTCACCGACGCGACCCTGGCCAGCCGCGTGAAGGCGGCGCGCAAGGCGCTCGGCGACGACGGCAGGGCCCAGCGCTTCATCAGGACGATCCACGGCCGGGGGTTCCGGTTCGTGGCGGAGGTCCGGGCAGAGCATGACGAGCTGCAGCTCTCCCCCGCGGCCGGCACCGGGCCGGAGGACGCCGCGCGGCTTCACCCTCAGGGAACGTCCGCCGCGGCGACCTCCAGACCTTCCCTCGCCGTGCTGCCCTTCCGCCTGGTCGGCGATGCCGGACGGTACGTCGCCATCGCCGACGCGCTGCCGCACGAGCTGATCACCGAGCTGGCGCGGCTGCGGTGGCTCTTCGTCACGGCGCGGGGCTCATCGTTCCGCCTGCGCGAGCCGGGGCAGGACATCGGCGAGGTGGGCCGCTTGCTCGGCGTGCGCTACTGCATCTCGGGCAGCCTGGAGGTGGCCGGGAACAGTCTCGCCATCACGACCCAGCTCGCCGAGACGGGGGGCGGAGGCATCCTCTGGGCGGAACGGTTCGCCGGCTCGATCGACGACGTGCACGCGGTGCGCGCCGAGATCCGCTCCAGGATCCTCACGGCGCTCGAGATCCGGATCCCGCTCCACGAGGCGGCCCAGGCGCGCCTGACGGTGACCGAGAACCTTGACGCGTGGTCGGCCTACCACCTCGGCCTGCAGCACATGTACAACTTCAACCGCAGCGACAATGCGATCGCGACCGAGCTCTTCGGGCGCGCGGTCGCCCAGGACCCGAACTTCGCGCGCGCCCATGCCGGCCTCTCTTTCGTGCACTTCCAGACGGCATTCCTGGGGCACACCGACGACCTCGCCGGCGAGAAGGACCTGGCCCGGAGGTACGCCCAACGAGGTCTCGAGCTCGATCCGCTCGATCCGTTCGTCAACTTCACGATGGGGCGGACCTTCTGGCTGGAGGGCGACCTCGAGAGCGGCCTGGCGTGGCTCGAGCGAGCGACGTCGCTGAGCCCGAACTACGCGCAGGGCATCTACGCCCGCGCCTGGACGGAGACGCTGGCCGGGCGGGGGCTCGAAGGTCGGGCGCACGTCGACCTGGCGATCCGCCTGAGCCCGCTGGACCCTCTGTTCTACGGCATGCTCGGGACACGCGCCTTCACGCACATGGGCGAGGGCGAGGACGTCGAGGCCGCGTCCTGGGCCGAGCGCGCGGCGCGATCTCCCGGTGCGCACGTCCTGATCGCGATGATCGCCGCCGCCGCGCACGCCCTGGCGGGCCACGACACCCGAGCCCGGGAGTGGGCCCAAAACGTGCGGGCGCGCAACCCGCGTCTGACCCGGGGAGATTTCTTCCGCGCGTTCCCGTTCAGGTCGGAGGCCACGCTCGCGCGGGTGTCGGCGGCCCTGCAGGGTCTCGGGCTCTAGGCTGTCTTGTTCGTGAGTCCATGAGTCTTCCGCTGCGCGCGCGATCCGCTGCGCGCGGCGGCGAACACCGTCACCAGACAGCGCCTGCGACCGACCTGTGTGCTGCGAGCACGCGGCCAGGGGCCGGTGGATCGGCGAGCCCAGAGCGGCCAACCCCGCGAGCACAGCAAGCCGAGAACACTGATCCAGTTCACCTTCCTCGGCCGTGCGTGACCTCGGGGCGACCCGGGGTGCTTCACATCGTTGGCGTTACCCTGGCAACCTGAGCGCCGTATGCCGGGCAGGTCGCACCCGCCCACTGGGATTCCGCGGTGCACAGCTTCTACCGGCTACCAACTCGACGATCAGGCGTGAACCACTCACGGTACAAACTGCATGCCGTCTTCGACATCCATCATGCTGCGCCCAACCTGCGACCCCTGCCCGCCGGCGCGGGGATGACCGAAGCTCAACCCCGGGAGACCTTTCGCGAGCTGAGGCGGCTCAGTCCTCGCGAGCGCTCAAGGACCGGTGCATCTGTCCAACCTACAACCGGTGCTGAGCCGCCGAAGAGAAGCCGGCCCGCCAAGGAGTGCTGGCAGCTATCGCCTTCGCCGCACGCGCCCTCCGCGCGGACGTCGTCTACCCCACGTCCAACCACGCCGCACGAGACTCGTCGCTGATCATGGAGTTGACACGCAGATCGTCGTCGCTCTTCGGGAGGAGGGTCTGTCCGTCATGTTCCTGGAGGTCTCTCCGGGGATGACCGACCCGGAGGTCTCGAAGCACGCAATCGACGCCGACGCCGCCTTGCCTACAGCCGACAACGACTTCGGCGAGCTGGTGTTTCGCCAGGGCCTCGCGGCACACGGCGTCGTGCTGCCGCGGCTCGCCGGGCTGCCTGAGACCGAGAAGGCCGCGACCGTGCGCTCCGTCCTGCAGCTCCACGGCCAGGAGATGCCCGGCGCCTTCACGGTGATCACCGAGCGCGCCGTCCGCGTGCGCCGGATGGACCGGGGGTAGAGATATCCTGCCAGGAGGTCAGACAGTGTCGGCATTGTTGGCCCGGTCTGACCTGCCACCAGTAGGCACCAGCACCGACGACGGCTCGCTCGCAAGGCCGTGGTGCCAGGCCGCAGGATCCGAAGATGATCAACCGGTCTCGTCAACATCCTCAGGACTTCACGCCACCTATGGCTCGATCGACCCGCTCCGACGACCGCTGGTTCCAAGAATGGGCCTATCGGCGACCAAGTCCGACACTCCCGACAATGTCGTCGAGCGTGCAGCCTGCCTGTCGCCGGCGAACTCGGCCGTACCACCTGAGAGAGCATCCTTCGTGTCTGTGTCTGGCTCGTCCTCGGGCGCCGCCACCAACCCGACCCGCGAGCCCCCCCCTACACTCTTCCCAATCACGCCCCAAAGGAGGCCCTGATGCCATTTCAACCAAATCCCGGCGCCATTGGCTTGGCGGCCCGTGGCTACTCCGACGTACCCATGGACCTCGCGGTGCACACGCCGCACCCTTTCCTCGAGATTGACTGGACCTCGCATGCGTTCACATCGCCGACGAACCCCACCCGGATCACCATTCCACGCGGCAAGGGCGGCGTGTACTCGATCTCCGCGGCCGTCCGTTGGTTCCGCACCGACAGCAACGAGTTCACCCTTGCCGACTCCCAGAGCAGCTACCTCTACGCCTGGATTATGAAGAACGGCTCGGGCAACCCGATCGGGAATCCCCTCCGCTCGACCACCAGCGCGACCGCATTTGCAACCGGTACCACCCAGAGCTTCACGTGGCTGCTCGACCTCGATGCCCGTGATTATCTCGAGCTGGTCCTGCAGCAGGGCGTCCACCCCATGATCGCGGCCAACGGAGGCGTGTGCCTGTTCCGAGTCGGCCGCTGAGAGTCACCATTGCCGCCTGAGCTTGAGGCTCTCAGAACCATCAGACGTGGGGGCCTGGCGCCATTCCCGAGTGTATGTGGCACCGATCCACGACCCATGGGGCCCCTGTTCTGCTGTACGAGCCGGTCGCCACCGCCAGGTCTCCGTCGGTCCCGACCGACGACCCGGGTTCGCTGACGTCGAGCACTCGCACCAGGTCAGAGGACCCCCCTATCGTCGGTGCCGGCTGATCCGATAGCACCTATCTGGCAGGATTGACTCGAAGGTGAAAAGAGAGGAGGGAGTTTCATGCGATTTCCAGTCCTCCGTGG
>CAZKKP010000286.1:0-5576 GCA_964553295.1 uncultured Thermoanaerobaculia bacterium
GCACCCGCAGGTTCTTCTTCGCCGCGAAGACGCGCCGCGCCCCGTCGTCGACCTCCGGCGCCACCACCACCTCGGCGAACATGTCCACCACGGCCTCGGCGAAGTCCCGTCCGATCGCCCGGTTGGCCACGATGACGCCGCCGAAGGCCGAGACCGGGTCGGTGGAACGGGCCTTGGCGAAGGCCTCTGCCATGGTCGCGCCGAGGGCGACGCCGCAGGGGTTGGCGTGCTTGATGATCGCGACCCCCGGCCCGGGCAGGTCCCAGACCAGCCGCCAGGCTCCGCTGGCGTCGCCGAGGTTGTTGTACGACAGCTCCTTGCCCTGTAGCTGCCGGGCCCCGGCGAGCCCTCGAGACGGCGCGCCACGGGCCAGCACCCCCCACTGGTGAGGGTTCTCCCCGTAGCGCAAGGTCTCCTCGGAAGCCGCCAGCAGACCCTCGGCGGCCGCAGCCGCCCACGAAGGCGAACCGCCAGCCGCCAGCCCCGGCAGGTGGTGCGAGATCGCCGCGTCGTAGGCGGCGGTGTGGCGGAAGGCCTTCACCGCCAGCCGCCAGCGGGTCGCGCGGCTGACCTCCCCGCTGGCGAGCTCGGTGAGCACCGGACCGTAGTCCGCCGGGTCGACCACGACCGTCACCCGGGCGTGGTTCTTGGCGGCAGCGCGGAGCAGGCTCGGGCCGCCGATGTCGATCTGCTCCACTGCCTCCGCGAGACCGACCTCGGGACGGGTCGCCGTCTCACGAAAGGGGTAGAGGTTGACCACGACCAGGTCGATGGGAGGAATGCCGTGGGCCGCGAGCTCGGCCTCATGGTCGTCGGAAGGGGCCGCCAGGATGCCGGCGAAGACTTTCGGGTGCAGGGTCTTCACCCGGCCGCCGAGGATCTCCGGGAAACCGGTGTACTGCCCCACCCCGGCGACCTGCAAGGCCGCTTCGCGAAGCGCCCGGGCGGTACCCCCGGTCGACAGCAGGGTCCACCCGATAGCGACCAGGCCGCGGCCGAGGTCTACGAGCCCTGCCTTGTCCGAAACCGAGATCAACGCCGTGCGTCCCATCGTCGCCTCCCGACCGGTGATGGACCGGGATTCTACAACGTCGGCGCCGCACGGGTGCGAGTAGGATAGAGCAGGAGGACTGATGCGCATTCCCTTCTTCGCGGCCTTCGCGGCTGCGCTCTTGACCTCCGCCGCCGCCTGCGGACCACCGGCGACGAGCGGCCGCGGCAGCACGGTGGTGATCGGCGAGGCGACCGACATCCAGACCTGGAACCCTTACCTCTCCGAGTCCCTGTTCACCGACGAGGTGCTCAACCTCCTGTACCCCTCGCTGTTCGTCGAGCAGGTCGACTACCGCGAGCACCCGCCCTCCTTCGCCCCCCACCTGGCCACCTCGTGGGCGCTGTCGGATGACGGCCTCGAGCTGCTCCTCGAGCTTCACCCCGAGGCGACCTGGGACGACGGGGCGCCGGTGACGGCGGACGACGTCGTCTTCAGCTGGCTGGCCGCGACCTCCCCCGAGGTGGGCTGGCCGGACGGTGTGCTCAAGGACCGCATCGCCTCGGTCGAGGCGGTGGACGCGAAGACCGTGCGGGTCCGCTACACGAGACGCTACCCGTACCAGCTGATGGACCTCAACGACGGCGCCATCGTGCCGGCCCACGCCTGGTCCGACGTGCCCTTCGACCGCTGGCGGGACGAGGACTGGCTCGCACGGCGGCGCTCCGCAGGGCCCTTCCGCTTCCGCTCCCACACGCCACAGCAGGAGGTTGTGCTGGAGCGAAACCCGACCTACTTCGCGACCGGGCTACCCCGGGTCGAGCAGGTCGTGTGGCGGGTGGTCCCGTCCCGCGCCGCCCTGCTCACCCAGCTTCTCGCCGGCGGCATCGACCTCATGAAGTCGGTGCCGCCCACCGATGCCGACCGCGTCCGCCGCCATCCCGAGCTCGAGCTCGTCGAGGTGGACGACCGCAGCTACACCCACCTCTGCTGGAACCTGCGCCGACCGCCCCTGGACGACGTCCGCGTGCGGCGGGCTCTGGCCCTCGCCGTCGACCGCCAGGCGCTGGTCGACGCGGTGTACCGCGGCGCCGCGAGGATCGGGGTCGGGCCGGTGCTGTCGACCATGTGGGCCTTCGACGACAGCCTCGAGCCGCTGCCCTTCGACCCCGCCGCGGCGCGGCAGCTCCTCGCCGAGGCCGGTTTCGTCGACCGCGACGGCGACGGCGTGCTCGAGCGGGAGGGTCGGCCGCTCACCCTCGAGCTGCTCGCCAACAGCGAGGACGAGGCGCGCCGCGATCTGCTGTTGATGATCTCCGCCGACCTGGGCCGGATCGGGGTCCTCGCCGAGCCGCGGCTGGTCGAGTGGGGTACCCTGCTCGCCCTGCGCGACGCCGGCAACTTCGACGCCTTCGTCAACCGCTGGGTGGAGCCGACCCAGGTCGACCTCGGCGAGGTCTGGCGCTCGGCGGCGCCGGGCGAGCCGAGCCTCAACTTCGGCGGCTTCGCCTCGGCCGAGGTGGACGAGCTGCTCGACCTGGTCGACGAGCTCGACGACTTCGCTGCCCAGAAGCCGCTCCTCGATCGGATACAGCGGCTCATCGTCGAGCAGCAACCCTACGCCTTCCTGGTCGAGAACAAGCGCCTGGTCGGCCTCTCGCGCCGGGTCGAGGGAGCCGTGGTCAACGACGCCTCGCCGTACTTCAACCTCGCCGAGTGGTCCCTCGCGGCGGCGCCGCGCTGAGACTACGGTGGCAGACCAGGAGCCCGCCGGGTGATCGCGCGACGGGTGCTGCGGCGGCTCGCGATGCTCGTGCCGACGGTGTGGCTGGTCGCGACCCTGACCTTCGTGGTCGTGCTGCTCGCCCCGGGCGACTACGCCGACACCCTCGAGAACCCGCGCCTGAGCGCTGACGCCCGGCAGGAGATCCGCAGCCGCTACGGCCTCGACCGCCCACTGGCGGAGCAGTACCTGCGCTGGCTCGGCAACCTCGCCACCGGCGACCTCGGCAGCTCCTTCTACTTCAAGAGACCGGTGCGCGAGGTGGTCGCAGTCGCCCTGCCGCCGACCCTGCTGCTCGCCGGGACGGCGCTGCTCCTCGACCTGGTGCTCGGCTTCGCCATCGCCCTCGCGGCCGCCCGCCGGCCGCACGGCTGGGTCGACCGCGTCACCGGCGTCCTCAGCCTGGTGGTCTACGGTCTGCCCTCGTTCTGGATCGCCGGGGGCGTGGTGCTCGTGCTGTCGGTGGCCGCCGGCTGGTTCCCCCCGTCCCACCTGCACTCGGTCGGCGCCGCGGACTGGCCGCCGTTGGCCCGATTCCTCGACCTGCTCCACCACCTCGCGCTGCCCGCGCTCTGCCTGGGGTTGGTCGGCGCCGCGGGCACCGCGCGCTACCTCCGGGCCGCGCTGCTCGAGATCCGCCAGGCCCGGTACGTCCTCGCCGCCCGCGCCCGCGGCCTGTCCGAGCGGCGCATCCTGTGGGTGCACACCCTGCGCCCGGCCCTGCTGCCGGTGGTGACGCTGCTCGGGCTCTCCCTGCCGTTCCTGATCGGCGGCTCGGTGGTGATCGAGTCGATCTTCTCCTGGCCGGGCGTCGGCCTGGCGCTGCTGCAGGCCGCAACGGCCCGCGACCTGCCGGTGATCATGGCCCTGACCGTGCTCGGCGCCACCGCGGTGGTGCTCGGCAACCTGGTCGCCGACCTGCTCTACGCGGTCGTCGACCCGCGAGCCCGGGAGGAGCGGTGACCGGCTCGGCATCCCTGCCCTGTGGCGTCGCCGGGGTGGTCGCGCTGGTGCTCGCCTGCTCGCTGGGCCCCGCGCTGCTGCCGGCGCCGCCGGCCGACCCGGTGCGGGCCGCGCTGCTGCCTCCCGGCTCGACGGTGGTGGCGGTCGAGCTCGCCGACGGCCGCGTCCTGGTGGCGCCCCGGGTCGAGGAGGAGGGCGACGGCCTGCGCCTGCTCTGGCCGGGCGGCGAGCAGGCGCTGCCCGCGGCCGAGGTCGTCGGCCGGCGGGCCTACCGGTTGTGGCTGGGCAGCGACCGGCTCGGCGCCGCCGTCACCCGCCAGCTCCTGGTCGGCGGCCGCACCTCGCTGCTCGTCGCCGCCCTCGCCGCCGCCGTCGCCCTGCTGGTCGGCTGTGCCGTCGGCCTGACGGCGGCCACCGCCGGTCGCCTGGTCGACGGGCTGCTGATGCGCCTGGTCGACGCGCTGCTCGCCTTCCCGGTCCTGTTTCTCATGATCCTGCTCGCCGCACTCGCGCGGCCCGGTCCCTGGCTGCTGGTGCCGGTGCTCGGCCTGACCTCCTGGATGGGCCTCGCCCGGCTCGTGCGCGGCCAGGTCCTGAGCCTCCGCCAGCGGCCCTTCGTGCTCGCCGCCCGGGTCGCCGGCAGCCCCTGGCACCGGGTATGGCGCTGGCACTACCTGCGCAACATGTCCGGACCCGTGGCCCAGGACGTCGCCCTGCGCACCGGCGACCTGGTGCTTGCCGAGGCCACCCTGTCCTTCCTCGGCCTCGGCCTGCCGCCGACCATGGCGAGCTGGGGCGCCCTGGTCCGCGAGGGCCAGCGCGCGATGCTCGACGGATGGTGGCTGGCCGCCTTGCCCGGCGCCGCCATCGCCCTGCTGGTGATCAGCCTCGCCCTGATCGGCGACGGCCTGCAACAGCGCGCCCCGAGCGCCGGCTGAGCACCGCCGGCGCGCCGGGTCGCGTCGTGTCGACGATCAGGATCGCAGGCCCTCGATGCCGTCCTTGATCTTGAACAGGACGATGACGATCTCGAAGAACATCCGGGCAAAGGCCAGGTAGACGATCGCCAGCACCGGCGACAGCAGCAGCCAGACGAAGCTCATCAACGCCATGCCCCAGGACGAGAATCGCACCGCGGTGACGATGGCGCCGATCGAGCTGACGATGAGGAACAGGGTGCCGAGGGCGATCAGCACCATGGCCAGGACGTACAGCACCGAGATCATCCGGGGCGTGATCAGGCTTTCGAAGCGGATGTCGAAGAGCGACTTGAGAAATCCTGCGTGCTGCGAGACCGTAGCCATTCCGGCGCCTGCTGCCGGCGGTGCCGACGCCGGGGTCGGCGCCGGGGTCGCGGTGGGAATCGCCGGCGGCGGCGAACCGCCGCCCGCCAGCTCCGGCTGCGATCGCGCCTCCACCCAGCCGGCAAGCCCCTGCCGCCAGACCATGACCGCGCCGCCGGGGTTGGCGGCGACAATGCCCTTGACCTCGTCGGCCGAGCGCTGGCCGTCGAGCTGGGCGCCGTTGACGGAAACGAACCAGATCCGGTCGGTCATCATCCCCTCCTCGTGACGTCAGGACATCGTCCCCGATGCCTCACTCCTGAAGGTACACCAGCTCGGCGCTTCCGAGGCGGATCCGGGCGCCGTGCTCGAGCCAGAACGACGGGCCCGCAGCGCCGTTGACCTCGAGCACGAGCCCGGGCCCGGCGACCTCCACCCAGAACCGGCCCTCCGGCGAACGCCGGATCAGGGCGTGCCGCGGCGCCACGCCGGCCCACGGCAACAGCACCACCGCCCCAGATGTCGCGCCGAGAGTCACCGGGTCGGCCCCGAGCAC
>CAZKKP010000287.1:0-2671 GCA_964553295.1 uncultured Thermoanaerobaculia bacterium
GTCAGTGTCGATAACCGGGGCCGTGCTGCGCCTCGCTTGGTGTTGCGGATGCCTGGACCCTGATTCCGGGAGGTTCTCCCGACATGGGGTGTGTACGCGACTCGACACGAGCATCTTCTGGAGAAGCACGTGGAACAGCGGTGCGACTCGACCGGTGGGTTCGGGCAACGATCTCCGTAGACCGCCCTGGCTCAAGCTGTTTCAGGATTCTCCGCCGCCGGTGGAGTCGCTGTCGGGCCCACGCTCGTCACGTCGAAGAATCGGGTGGTGCCCCGATGACTCCTCGGTGGTGAGGGTGGCGGGTCCGGTCAGCAGGCGGGCCGTGAGAGCGACCTGGCTGTGGCAGTCGGTCTTCGCGAACACCCGATGGAGGTGTGTGCTGGCGGTGTGGCGGCTGACGCCGAGGGCCTCGGCCGCCTCCGGAAGGGCGCGAAGCTTGAGAAGTTGGTTTACCAGCTTCGCCTCGGCAGGCGTCAAGGCGTGCAGCTCGCTCAGGAGAGCTGGGAGCTGCCGGGGCCGCTCCTCCGGGTCGGTGACGAACACCACGGCGGTGACCATGAGCGCAGTGGCGCCCCGCGACCGCGGCGCACGCAGCACGACCGCTTCGAGAGGTGTCCGCCGGGAAGGGCGCTGGAGACGAAGAGCGACAGGGGCGCGGGCGCGGTCACGAGCCACCTGGGCGATGGCGATCCGCAGGCGGAGAGTGTCTCGCACACTTCCGGCCCGGACACGACCCTGGTCAAGGGCGAGCCCGTCCGTCTGCCGGGCCAGGCGGCGCGCCACCCGATTCGCGCTGACGACCCGGCCGTCGCCGTCCACCGTGATGGCGCCAACCCATAACCGGTCCAACGCAGCGGTGGCGGCGAGGCGCTGTCGCTCGGCGTTCAGCAGGCGCTGTCGCAGCACGACAGCCGTGCTGAAGTGGGCGAGAAGATGCTCGACGCACGCTCGCTCCGCGGCCGACAGCGGTGACGACGGCCGGCAGACGCCAAAGGCGATCTGGGCGCCTTCGCTCGGAGCCTCGACTGCCGCAGCAACGCAAGGCCGGCGCCCAGGGGCGCGGACTTGGCAGGGCTGGCGGTCGCTGCTCACGCATCGCGGGATCCCGGCGCAGCCCAGGGGCTCGGGCTTCCCCCCGGCGGCCAGGCGCCAGACCGCCGCCGCCTGCGCCTCGAGAAGCAGGACAATCTGTGCCAGCGGATCCGACCAGGGTCGGTCGTCCGCAACAGCGGCGTACAGAACCTCGACCATCTGGAGCAGCCGCTGGTGGTCGGGCCCGGGCGGCTGTTGCTCGCACGGGGCCAGCCGTGGTGCGCAGGAACGGGATCGAGGGGACATCGCAGACACTCCTCTGTGGTGGTGGTGACTCCCAGTACTGACCGGTGCTACACAGCGAGTACGGACTCACATGCTGGTGTATCACGACCCCTGGCCCTGGCCGCCTTTGCTGTAGTGAAGAGGTGACGCCGGCCACAGGCCCGCCTCACTGTCGACCTCGTCCGCCGGCGCGAGGTACTGGCTGCGGTCGAGGCCGAGGTGGGGGAGCTGGCGCGGTACTGAGGGGGGGTGACGCGCCGGCGACGATCGCGGCGGGCATCGGGTAGAGTGCCTGGTGGATGGGTTCGAAGGGCGCCCCGCGGGCGGGGCGACGAGCTCGAGGAGGTTTCATGACGGAAGATCCCGAGGTCAACCACCACGTCCGGCTGCTCGACCATCCCCTGATCCAGCACAAGCTGTCGATCCTGCGCGACGCCCGGACCGGCGCCAAGGAGTTCCGCGAGCTGGTGCGCGAGCTCGCCATGCTGATGGCCTACGAGGCGACCCGGGGCTTCCAGCTCGAGGAGGCGACGGTGACGACGCCGATGGGCCCGGCAAGGACCCGGGTGCTGGCCGGCAAGAAGGTCGCGGTGATCCCAATCCTGCGCGCCGGCCTCGGCATGGTCGAGGGCATCCTGCAGCTCATCCCGGCGGCCCGGGTCGGCCACGTCGGCCTGTACCGCGACCCGGCGACCCTCGAGCCGGTGGAGTACTACTGCAAGCTGCCCGAGGACATCGGCGAGCGCGACATCCTGATCGTCGACCCGATGCTCGCCACCGGCGGCTCGGCGGCAGCGGCCTGCCGGTTCCTGCGCCAGCGCGGCGCGCGGGCGATCAACCTGCTGGTGCTGCTGGCCACCGCCGAGGGCATCCGCCGGGTCGTCGAGAGCTGCGCCGAGGTCACCATCTACACCTGCGCGGTGGACGGCCGGCTGGACGACCACGGCTACATCGTGCCCGGGCTGGGGGACGCCGGCGACCGCCTGTTCGGCACCCGCTGACCGGCGGCGGCGCGCTATAATCCGTCGAGACCGGGTCGCGGCGCTGTCGGCGGGCGACCCGGCAGGGAGGACCGATGCACGCCTCGAACATCCGCACGCTGCTGGTCGTCGCCGCCCTCGCGGCGCTGGCGGGATGCTCCAGCACGACCGTCACCCGGGTCCCGACCTCGGAGCAGATCGACCTGTCGGGGCGCTGGAACGACACCGACAGCCAGCAGGCCGCCCAGGCCCTGGTGGACCAGTCCATGGCCACGCCCTGGGTCGACAACCACCTCATGGAGAGGGGGAAAATGCCGGCGTTGATCGTCGGCACGCCGGTTGCCAACGCGGTCGGGTTCACGAGGCGGATCGCC
>CAZKKP010000287.1:2681-5574 GCA_964553295.1 uncultured Thermoanaerobaculia bacterium
AAGGGTGACCGTGGTCGCCTCGGCCGAGGAGCGCGGCGAGATCCGCGACGAGCGCGAGGACCAGCAGCGCCACGCCTCCGAGGACAGCGCCAAGGCCTGGGGCCGGGAGCGGGGCGCCGACTACATGCTGATCGGTGAGGTCAACGCCCAGTTCGACTCGGAGGACGGCAAGGAGGTCAAGTACTACCAGGTGGACTGCTACCTGGTCGACCTCGAGAGCAACGTCAAGGTGTGGACCGGGTTCACCAAGGTCAAGAAGTTCGTCGGCCGGAGCAAGTACCGGCCGTAGGCGGACGATGCTGCGGCGGCTCGCCCTGGCAGCGGCGGCGGTGGCCACCGCCGGCTGCGCGACCTACGTCGCCTCGAACCTCGAGCTGCGCTCGATGCTCGCCAGTGGCGACTACCCGCGGGCCCTCGACCGGGTCGACGCCCATGGCGGCGGGACCGACCGGCTGCTGGCGCTGCTCGGACGGGGCCACGTGCTCCATTACGCCGGCCGCTTCGCCGAGTCCAACCTCGCCTTCCAGGAGGCGGAGGACCTCGCGGCGGCGCTCTACACCCGCAGTATCTCCCAGGCGGCGGCGGCGCTGATCGTCAACGACACCACGGTCGACTACCGGGCCAGACCCTTCGAGCTGGCGATGGTGCCCTACTACCGCGCCTTCAACTACCTCGCCCAGGGCGACCGCGACGCCGCCCAGGTCGAGGCGCGCAAGGCGGTGCTGTCCCTGGCCGCGGCGGTCGAGGGCACCCTCGCCGCGATCGACCGTCCGGAGGACCGGGAGGCGGCGCGGCGGCTCGAGGACAGCGGCTTCCTGCACTGGTTCTCCGGGATGCTCTTCGAGTCCGGGCGGGACGCCAACGCGGCCTTCGTCGCCTACCGCAACGCTGCTCGCGCCTACCTCGCCGGCTCGCCGGTGACCGGCGTGCCGCCGCCTCGGGAGCTCGGCCGCGACCTCGAGCGGGTCGGCCTGCGCTACGGCTTCGCCGACGAGGTGGAGGCGCTGCGCACGGCGTCGCCCGAGCTGTTCCCGCCGGCGCCCGACGACGGCCAGTGGAGCGCCGGCGGGGAGGTGGTGCTGGTGCTCGAGTCGGGCTGGGTGGCGACCCGCGACCAGGCCATGCTCAACGTCCCGATCCTCAAGCTCGACCGCCGCCACTCCGCGGGGGACGACTGGGCCTGGGAGCTGGTCCAGCGCAGCTCGCCGGGCTGGTCGACGAACCTCGAGGTCGAGTACTGGCTGACCGTGGCGGTGCCGGTGATGGCGCCGCCGACCACCGGCGCCGTTGCGGCGGTGCGCATCTTGACCCGGGAGCTCGGGGAGGCGAACTCGGCGCCCGCCGACGACCTGTCGCGCCGGGCCGAGGCGACGTTTGAGGCGGAGCGCGGCCAGATGCTGTTCCGCACCTTCCTGCGCGCCCTCGCCAAGTACGGCCTCACCCGGGCGGCGCAGGAGGAGGACGAGGTCGCCGGCCTGCTCGTCAACCTCTTCGGAGTGCTCACCGAGCGCGCCGACACCCGCTGCTGGCTGACCCTGCCCGACCGGCTGTCGGTCGCCCGCCTGCGGCTGCCCCCCGGCCGCCACGACCTGCTGGTCGAGTACCTCGACCACTCCGGCCAGGTGCTGACCAGCGAGGTCGAGACCGTCGAGATCGCCGACGGCAGCTGGGTCTTTCTCAACCGGCGACCGTTCTGATCCGGGCCGACCGAGGGGCTGGCGCCGGCCGGCGCCGATGTTCCGGGCCAGCGGGTGGGCTGCCTCTTGGTAACCCCACCACAAGCGCGGAGCCGCGCCGAGGACGGTGATGTGCCCGCCTGCCGGCGCTTCGCGACCGAGGTGTACTCTTGCCGCACGTCGAGGGAGCGAAACGCCGGCAGACCGGATGCAGCGGCGTCCGAATGCCAGCGTACCTGTGTCCGGGAGTACTCAGGCGCCCTTCCACGGGTTGACGACCTCGATGCCGGTCGGACGGAGGTCGATCTCGTTGCGGGTGACCACCGCACAGCCGTGGACATGGGCAGTTGCTGCAATGAGTGCGTCGATGGCGGGCAGCGGTGTCCCCCGGCGCTCGGCGGCGCCGAGCATCTCGCCCCAGGAGCGAGCCACCGCCGGGTCGACCGGGAGAAGCCGGTCACGGAAGCGACGTGCCAGGTCACCTTCGATCCAGGTTTCGATCTCCTGACGTCGCGGTCCGTCCGCGAGCTTCGACGCACCCTTGGCCAGCTCTCCGATGGTGATGACGCTCAGGTACAGGGTGTGCTCGGGCTGGCCGGCGATCCAGTCGAGGACCGCCGGATCCGGGCGGGGCCTGACCACCTCGGAGAGCACACAGGTGTCGAGCAGCAGGCTCACAGCTCAACCTCCCGCACCGACTCCTTCGACCGCACGAGGTCGAGCTGGATCCCGGCGAGGGGTGAGCGCCGGAGGAAGTCGACGAGGCCGACCTCCGGGCCCGTGAGCCGGCGGTAGTCATCGATCGACAGGACCACGACCGTCTCCTCGCCTCGCCGGGTCACGATCTGGGGTCCTGATCGAACCGCCTCGTTGACCACCTCGCTCAACCGGTTCTTGGCGTCCTGCAGCTTCCATGGCTTGCCCATCGTCGTCTCTCCTGGATATCAATCTAGACTGTCCAGATTGATGCGTCAACCGCTGTCGCTGGGTATGATGCTCTCGAGGATCGATCGGCGAGCAGCGCTCGTCGGACGGAAGGGGGCGCCGGTGGACCTGCCGATCCGGGACGTGCTGCGGCCGGCCTCGCTCGACGAGGCGGTGGCGATGCTCGCCGAACATCCCACGGCGATGGCGATTGCCGGCGGCACCGACCTTGCCGTGCAGCTGCGTGACGGCCGTCGTCACGCCGACGTGGTGGTCGATCTCGGCCGCCTCGA
>CAZKKP010000288.1:0-5566 GCA_964553295.1 uncultured Thermoanaerobaculia bacterium
GGTCAGGTCGAGCGTGAAGCTGGTGGAGCCGCCCCGGTGCAGGCCGATCTGCCGGCCGTCCGCGAACACCCGCGCCTGCCAGTCGACCGCGCCGAAATGCAGCAGGATGCGCCGGTCTTCCCAGCCGTCGGGCCAGCCTTCGGGCCGGACGATGTCGCGAGCGTACCAGACGCTCTCCATGAATCCGGTCTCGCCGATGCCCGACAGGACGCTCTCCGGCGCGAAGGGCACGGCGATCCTCCGGTCGAGCCCGGCGCCATCCCGCCGGTCGCGGATCTCGCCGCCCGGGTCGATCGCGAAATCCCATTGGCCATTGAGGCTCTGCCACGCGGCGCGGCGAAACTGCGGGCGCGGCTGTTCTGGGCGGGGGATGCCTTCGGTCATGTCTGTTCCATGTGGTTTTGATGTTCCGGCCCGGCGGGCCCGAGGCCACTCTGCACCCTTGCGCGGCGGAACGGTAGGCAAGGTCTGCGGTGACGAGGATCGCGAGGCCGCCGCCCGCCGCCGACGCGCGCGGCCGCGGTCCTCGGCAGGCCTGACCCTGCATGTCATGGGCGGGCACCAGCCCCAGCGAGATCGCGAACAGCACCACCAGCCCGGTCTTGCCACCAGCCCGGTCTTCAGGACCCACTTGGTCATCGCCCGCAGGCACCGGTCGTCGGTCAGCACCTCCTGGTCGTTGCAGGGCCCGACGAACGGCCCTCCGGTCTCCTGCACCCGCCGCAGGTCGTCTCGGCCACAGCTTCAGCCCCGCGAGGCGCTTCGGGCTGTGGTCGAAGGGCGACGTGTCGCCGGGTCTCGACGGCGACCTGGTGCTCTTCGACCCCGACCAGAGCTGGACGATCCGGGCGGAGGACTCGCCCTCGGCCCAGGGTTACACACCGTTCGAGGGGATGGAGGTCGTCGGCAAGGTCAGGAAGACCTTCCTCCGTGGCGAGCTGGTGTACGACGACGGCGCCTTCCCGGGGCCGCCGCGCGGCCGCTACCTCGAGCGCAAGGTGCGACGCTGATCAGGCCCCTTCCCGGAAGCGCTCGAGGGCCCATGCCTCGCCGGTGTTGTGGATCAGGGCCCGTTTGCGCAGGAAGCGCAGCAGCCCGCTCGCTCCCATGCGCGAGCGGCCGACGCCCGACTCCTTGAAGCTGTCCTTCTCGGCATCGTGCACGAAGGAGGTGAGGCCGGCGTCGTCGAGGCTGATGGCGCCGGCTTCGAGGCGCTCGGCGATGGCCATGGCCCCGTCGCGACTCCCCGCGATCACGGCCCCGCTGAGCCCGCAGTTGGAGTCGTTGGCGAGAGCGACCGCCTCGTCGACGGTTGAGAAGGGCATGACGGGAATCAAGGGGCCGAAGGTCTCCTCGCGCATGACGAGCATCTCATGGCTCACCCCGGTGAGCACGGTCGGACGGCACCACAGGCCGCCGCCGAGGCTCTCGACCGCGCCGCCGCAGTGGATCGTGGCGCCACCGGCCCGCGCATCTTCGAGATGGCGGGAGACGACCTCGCCCTGCTCGAGGGCGATCAGCGGCCCGATGTGTCCGCGGTCGAGGTCCGGGTAGTTGAGCTCGAGGGCCTCCGCCTTCGCCACCAGGCGCCGCACGAACTCGTCGAAGACCTCGGCGGCGACGTACACCCTCTCGATCGACTGGCACGCCTGGCCGGTGTTGGCCACCGACGCTCGCAGCACGGCGGTGGTCGCCCGTTCGAGATCCGCGGTCGCGGTGATGATCGCCGCATCCTTGCCGCCGAGCTCGAGAAAGGCCGGGATCAGGCGCTCGGCCGCCGCGTGGGCGACGATGCGACCGACCGGGATCGAGCCGGTGAAGCACACCACGTCGACGAGCTCGATCATCTCCGACCCGGTTCGCCCGTCGCCGGGAACCATGCGGAACACGCGGTCGAGGGCCGGCACCTCGCGAATGCTCTCGGCGAGAGGCTCGACGAAGCGCGGCGTGACCTTGCTCGCCTTGGCCAGCACTGCGCAGCCTGCGGCGAGAGCCGGGACGGCGTCGATGAGGGTGAGCAGCAGCGGGAAGTTCCAGGGTGAGATGACCCCCACCACCGGATAGGGGGCGTAGCTCCAGTCGAGCCTGATGCCGGGCAGCTCCGAGGGCCGACCGGCGGGCGGCGCCAGCAGTTCCGGGGAGGTCCGCCGCCAGCGGTCCACCGCGGCCACGATGACGTCCACCTCGGCGTACGACAGGGTGCGGCGGCCGGTGTCGGCGGTCAGGGCCTCGGCGATCGCGGGCCGGAAGCGCAGCAGCGCCTCCTTCCAGGCGGTGAGGGCCTCCATCCTGAGAGCCGGGTCCCGGGCCCAGGCGGGCTGGTTCCCGGCAACCTGGCGATGCACGACGGCGAGCTCGTCGCGGTCGAGGGGCCGGAAGTGATAGTCGACCTCACCGGATCGTGGGTTGCGAACTGGGATTGGGGCACGCATCGTCGGTCCTCCTCGGTTGCTGTGGTGCTGACGGCGGCCGGCCGCCCCGGCGGGAGGTGACTGCCGCCGGAATTCCGCCGCCGATTCACTTGACACGGCCTCTATTACAACATATTGTCCTAACAATAAAACCATGGTGAGGAGGGCAAGCCCCGTATTCGTTCCACCGACGCCGCGTTCGTCCCCTGAGGAGAAGCGGCGACAACGTCGAGCTGGCTCGAGACCCGAGGCGCGTGCCGCAGGCAGAGCCCGGGAGGAAGGAGGGGGGAATGGCAAAGAGGATCCGACGGTGTGCACTGATCCTGGTGTCGATCGGCCTGGTCGTGGTTCCGGGATGGGCGCAGGACGCTCCCGCAGAGCCTGCCGAGGAGGTGCAGCCGGCGGCGGCGGCTGCCACCGGCGCCGCGGAGCGGACCATCGAGGAGGTCGTGGTCACCGCACGCAAGACCAGGGAGACCCTCGACACGGTGCCGCTGACCATCCGCGCCTTCACCGCCGAGGACATGAGGCAGCAGCGGGTGGAGTCGGTGGCCGACATCGCCGACCTGACGCCCGGCCTCGTCATCGCAAACTACATCGGCTACCGGGCCGACCCGGCCCTCAAGTTCCGCGGCATGGACGTCGGCACCGAGTCGCGCACGTCCCAGGGTTCGTCGGCCTACGTTGACGGCGTCTACCTGCCGGGCAGCTCCCTCTTCCTGCCGATGGAAGACCTCGAGCGGACCGAGGTCGTCAAGGGGCCGCAGAGCGCCTTCTACGGCCGCTCCTCCTTCGGCGGCGCCATCAACCTGATCACCAAGAGCCCGAGCACGGAGTGGCTCGGCGACTTCGCCGCCACCATCGGCGACAACAGCCGCGAGGACGTCAACGTGGGGATCAGCGGGCCGCTGTCCGACCAGTGGTCCTTCCGTGCCTTCGGTCGCTACTACGACTACGGCGGCGGGTGGGACAACTCGGTGGCGGGCTCGGAGACCCTCGGCGCCCAGAGCAGCGTCGCCGGCACGCTGTCGATCGCCTTCCAGCCCTCCGACAGGGCCAACTTCAGGCTGCGCGTGCTGTACGACCAGGACGACGACGGCGCCGGTTCAACCATCTTCTGGCCGTCGTCGATCCTCAACTGCGGGCCCTTCTCCCAGGACGGACTCACGGGCACCGCGCGCTACTTCTGCGGCGAGCTCAGCCCCGACCTCGCGAGACCGGTCGGCTTCGACACCAGCGTCGTCGACGCGCCCGGGTCCAACTGGCCCAAGGACGACTTCGGCCTGGAGCGCGACTTCCTGCTCGGCACCTTCGCCTTCGACGTGGTGCTCGGCGACGGCGGCATCACCCTCGACTCGAACACCTCGTACCTGGTCGACGAGACCATCCTCGTCGACGACTTCACCGGCTCCGGGCGGATGCTCTGGTGGTACAACAACGAGGACACCCTGTTCTCGCAGGAGCTGCGCCTGAGCGGCGGCGCCGACGCCTTCGACTGGCTGGTCGGCGCCTACTACCTGGACGCCGAGTACAAGGATCTCGGCAACGGCTTCGGCTGCGGCGACCCGAATGCCCGGATCTTCGGCTTCCTTCCCTTCTGCTCGGGCATCCTGAGCGTGGCCAACGTCCGCGGCGCCTTCGCCGAGCTCCAGAGTCCGCCCAAGACGATCGAGAACACGGCGCTGTTCGGCTCGGTGACCTGGCGCGTCTCCGACACCGTGTCCCTCGCCGCCGAGGGCCGCTGGGCCCGGGAGAGCATTGCCGAGGGCACCATCGAGAACATCGTCGACGGGTCGTTCGTCACCCTCGAGGGCGACTTCAACAGCTTCTCGCCGCGCGTCATCTTCAACTGGCGGGCCACCCGGGACGCGATGTTCTATGCCAGCGTCGCCGAGGGCAACAAGTCGGGCAACTTCAACCAGGACTTCGCCCAAGACGTCGGTCCCGCCTGTCGCGACGCCTTCTCACAGCAGTTCGGCTTTGGGCTCGAGGTGCCCGAGGAGAAGCTGCTCAACTACGAGGTCGGCTGGAAGCAGAGCTTCAACCGCGGCCGCCACCGCCTCAACGCCGCCGGCTACTACATGGACTGGACGGACCAGCAGTACCGCGGCTTCGTCAACCTCGTCGACACCAACTGCGACGGTGTCGTCGACGCCAACGATGCGTTCCAGGTCGACTACCTGGCCAGCGCCGGTAAGAGCGAGGTCATCGGCGCCGAGCTCTTCTACACCGGCTGGGTGTCCAACTTCCTCAACCTCACCTTGAGCTACAACTACAACAAACCCAAGTACCTGGAGTTCTTCGACGACAGCTACGGCCGAGTCTTCGGCTCCCGCGACGCCTCCGGCAAGGAAATGCCGCGCAGCCCGAACCATGCGGCCACCCTCGGGCTGCTGCTGCGCTTCGAGATGACCGACAGCTGGGACTTCTTCGCTCGCGGCGACGCCGTCTACAGCGGCTCGGCATACGCCTGGGCCATGAACCTCGCCGAGACCGGCACCTCCCTGCGGGCAAACTTCCGGACCGGCGTCGAGAGCGACCGCTGGACCTTCTCGGCCTGGGTCGAGAACCTGACCGACGACGACACCGTGCTGTCGGCGAGGCGTTTCACCGACTTCTCGAATCTCCAGACCGGCTTCTGGGGTGGCCTGCCGCGGCCGCGGGAGTTCGGCGTCACCGTGCGTTACAAGTTCTTCTAGGAGCCGGTCGCCGGGGGCTCGGCCCCCGCCGGATCCACCTTGCGGGGCCGCCATTCCGAAGGGGATGGCGGCCCGATTTCTCGCTCAGATGTCCATCACCGCCTCGACCGCCGGGTCGAGGCCCGTGCCGTCGCCTCGACGGTCGGCCAGGGTGACGGCGAAGAGCACCGTGAAGGACGCCGCCAGCGCGACCGCGGTCGGCAGCACACCGGGGGCGAAGGGCGGTCGCGGCAGCCAGCTCACGAGGTCCTGGCGGAGGAGCAGCTCGAGCAGGAGGTTGACTCCCATGCCGGTGGCGATCGAGGCCGAGGCGGCGGTAGCGGTGACCCGGCGCCAGTTCAGACCGACGGCGAGGGCGGGCGCGAGGGCGGCGCCGAAGGTGCCGAAGGCGAAGGTCCCGAGCAGGGCGATGAGGTCGCCGTACAGGTAGGCGAAGACCGCGGCGCCCACCGCGAT
>CAZKKP010000289.1:0-2171 GCA_964553295.1 uncultured Thermoanaerobaculia bacterium
GGTAAGCTCGGCGCCCTGGACCGGCGTGGTGACCGCCGGTGACCTGGTGACCGGGCCGAGCACGGTGGTCGAGGCGGTGGCCTCGGGCAAGGACGCGGCCGACGCCGTCGAGACCCTGCTCGGCGGCCGACGCCCAGCCACCGCCGGCCAGGGCTTCGCCATCCTCGCCGGCCGTCGCCTCGAGCCGGTCGGCCTGGAGACCGAGTTCTTCGGCCGCCCGATCCGCTCGCCGCTGCTGCTCTCCGCCGCGCCACCCACCGACGGCTATCGGCCGATGCGCCGGGCTTATGAGGCCGGATGGGCCGGCGGCGTGCTCAAGACCGCCTTCGACGGGGTGCCGATCCACGTGCCCGCCGACTACATGGTCACCTTCAGCCCAGACACCTACGGCAACTGCGACAACGTCTCGGTCCGCCCCCTCGACCAGGTCTGCCGGGAGATCGAACGGCTGCGCCGGGAGTTCCCCGACCGCCTCACCCTGGGCTCGACCGGCGGCCCGGTGACCGGCGACGACGATGGCGACGCCACGGTCTGGCAGGCCAACACCGCCCGGCTCGAGCGGGCCGGCGCTGACGGCATCGAGTACTCCCTGTCCTGCCCCCAGGGCGGCGACGGCACCCGGGGCGACATCGTCTCCCAGGATCCCGAGCTCACCGCCAAGGTCGTCGAGTGGGTGCTCGCGGCCGGCGACCCGGCGGTGCCCAAGCTCTTCAAGCTCACCGCCGCGGTGACAGCGGTGGCGCCGGTGGTGGCGGCGATCCGTGCCGTGCTCGACCGTCACCCCCTCGCCGCGGTCGGCATCACCCTGGCCAACACCTTCCCGACACTGGCCTTCCGGCCACGCCCGGGGCGGCGCTGGGACGAGGGCGTGGTGGTCGGCATGAGCGGCGCCGGGATCCTGCCGATCACCGCCCTGGCGATCGCCAACGCGGCGCCCCTCGGGGTGCCGATCTCGGCCAACGGCGGCGTGATGACCGCTGCTGATGCCGCTCACCTCCTCGCCCTCGGCGCCAGCACGGTGCAGGTGTGCACGGTGGTGCTGCGCGACGGCGTGGAGGTGGTGGAGCACCTCCACTCGGGGCTCTCGCACCTGCTCGAGGCCCGGGGTCTCGGCAGCGTCGCCGAGCTCATCGGCCGTGCCCTGCCCGACGCCGTCACCCCCTTCGACGAGCTGTGCGCCGAGCACGGCGTGTCGGAGGTCCACGAGGACCGCTGCATCCACTGCGGCAGCTGCACCCGGTGCCCCTACCTGGCGATCGAGCTCGACAGTCTGCTGCTGCCGCGCACCGACGCCGGCCGCTGCGTCGGCTGCTCGCTGTGCGTCCAGCGCTGCCCGGCGGAGGCGCTCCACATGCGGCCGCGCACCGCCGCCGAGCGCGCCCTTGCGGAGGCCTGAGATGACCGACATCGAGCCTGTCATCGACCTCGTCATCCGCCACGGGCTGGCCGTCACCGGTGGCGAGACCCTCGAGGTGCTGCCCGACCACGCGGTGGTCTGTGGCGGCGGCCGCGTGCTGAGGGTCGTCCCGGACCGCCAGGCGGTCGGCCTGCCGGGGCGCCACCTCGACGCCGACGGCGCCGTGGTCCTGCCCGGCTTCGTCAACGCCCACATGCACTTCTACTCGACCCTGGTGCGCGGACTGGGCAAGGCCGAGCCGTCCCGGGACTTCGTCGAGGTGCTCCAGCACCTGTGGTGGCGGCTCGACCGGACCCTCGAACTGGAGGACTGCAGGGTCTCGGCCCGGGTCGCGGCCCTGGACGCCGTCCGCCACGGCACGACCACCGTGGTCGACCACCACGCCAGCCCGGGGGCGGTCGCCGGCGCCCTCGACGCGGTCGCCGACGCCGCCCTCCAGGTCGGCCTCCGCTGCTGCCTGTGCTACGAGGTGTCCGACCGCGATGGGGCCGACATCGCCCGGGCGGGGATCGAGGAGAACGCCGCCTTCCTCGCCCGCTGCCGGGAGCGCCCCGATCCTCTGCTCGCCGGCATGGTCGGCCTGCACGCCTCCTTCACCCTGTCCGACGCCACCCTCGAGCGCGCGGTCGCGCTCGCCCGCGCCGAGCGCGTCGGCCTGCACTGCCACCTCGCCGAGTCGGCGGCGGACCAGCGGCACTGTCTCGAGAGGCACCGCGAGCGGGTGACCATGCGCTTCGCCCGCCACGGCGTGCTC
>CAZKKP010000289.1:2181-2625 GCA_964553295.1 uncultured Thermoanaerobaculia bacterium
GAGCGCCTATGAGCGCGGCAATCGCACTCTCTACGACACCACCCTCGGCTGGCGCTTCGTCAATCCGGCCATGGAGGCCCGCCACGGCGTGCTCGGCCCCCGCACGATCCTCGCCCACGGCGTCCACGTCGACGCCGACGAGCTCGAGCTGCTCGCGGCGAGCGGCACCGCCGTCGTCCACAACCCGCAGTCGAACATGAACAACGCGGTCGGCGTCGCCGACCTGCCGGCGATGGTCGAGGCGGGGGTCCTCGTCGGCCTCGGCACCGACGCCATGACAGTGGACATGCGCGAGGAGCTGCGGGCGGCCGTGTGGAGCCAGCGGCTCGCCAAGAGCGACCCGTCGGTCGGCTTCATGGAGGCGGTCGCCGCTCTGCTTCGAGGCAGCCCACGGATCGCATCCCGGATCTGGCCCGTGGGTGTCGGCGAGCTCCGCGACGGCCG
>CAZKKP010000289.1:2635-5509 GCA_964553295.1 uncultured Thermoanaerobaculia bacterium
CTGGTGTTCGGCATGGCCCTGGCCCCGGTCACCGCCACCGTGGTCGCCGGCCGGGTGCTGATGGCCGATGGCCGCCTCGAGCTCGACCTCGACCCGGCAGAGGTCGCCGCCCACGCTCGCGAGCGCGCCGCCGCCCTGTGGCGGCGGTTCTGACTCGCCCGATGCCCTGAGAAGGCGCCTCGCCATCGCCCCGCCACACCCTGGCCACCGCTTGCGTTCGGTGATAGAAGTACCGGCATGCCTGACACCCTGATCCTCGGAGGACGGCCGGTCACCGCCGGCGGCGTCGGCGAGGCGGCCATCCGCGTCGTCGACGGGCGAATCGCGGAGATCGGGGCCCTGGCGCCGCGGGACGGCGAGCGGGTGATCTCGGCCGCCGGCTGCTTCGTGCTGCCCGGGCTCGTCGACCTGCACGTCCACCTCGACGACGAGGTGAACGGGGTTCCGATCGCCGACTCCTTCGCCTCGGGGACCGAGGCGGCGGTGCGCGGTGGCGTGACGACGCTGTGCTCCTTCGTCACCCAGCGGCCTGGCGAGAGCCTAGGCGGGGCGGTGGCGCGCATGGTGGCCCGCGCTGATCGTGTCAGCCACGGCGACGTCGCCTTCCACCTGACCCCGACCGGCGATGCCTGGGACTGGGCGGCGATTGCCGACCTCGTCGCGGCCGGCCTGTCCACCGTGAAGCTCTACACGACGTACCGTGAGGCCGGCCTGTACACCGACTACGACCGTCTCGAGCAGGCGATGGCGAGGCTCGCCCGACTCGGCCTCGGGCTGCTGGTGCACTGCGAGGACGAGGAGCTCCTGGTCGAGAGCGCGGCGGGCGAGGGCGAGCCGGCAGACCCCCGCGACCATGGTCGGCGGCGGCCGCCGCTGGCCGAGATCCGGGCGGTCGACCGGGTGGTGTCCGCGGCCGCCCGCACCGGCTGTCGGACACACGTCGTCCACGTCTCGACCCCGGAGGCCGCCGCTCGCGTCGCCGCGGCTCGAACAGCCGGGGCGTCCGTCACCTGCGAGACCGGACCGCAGTACCTGCTGCTCGACGAGCGGGCGTTGGCCCCGCCCGGGGGACACCGCCTGCTGTGCACCCCGCCGCTGCGCTCCGCCGCGATTCGCGGCGCCCTGTTGCGGGCCCTGCTCGCCGGCGACGTCGACGTCCTCGCCACCGACCACTGCCCCTTCGCCCGGACCGCCAAGGACCTTCACGCCGACGACTTTCGACGGGTCCCCAACGGCCTGCCCGGCGTCGGCGCCCTGCTCGACCTCGCCTGGGAGCTGCTCGTGGTCGACCAGCACCGCCGCCCGAGCGAGGTCGCCCGGCTGTGCGCGGCGAACCCGGCCCGGGTCGCCGGGCTGGCGCCGCACAAGGGCGAGCTCGCCCCGGGCGCTGACGCTGACCTGGTCATACTCGACCCGCACGGCCCGGAGCGGCCGATCCTCGCCACCCTCGCCGACGTCTGGTCTCCCTGGGAAGGTCGCACCACCCGCCTCGCCCGCCGCCACGTCCTGCTCCGGGGCGAGGAGGTCGTCCGCGACGGCGAGCTCGTGGATCGGGCCAGCCCCCGAGGACAGGTCGTCGCGCCGCGAGTGTGAGCCCTCCGCCGCGGTGTCCCCCACCGGATGGCGGCATCGCCGAGGCGCACCCGCAACCCAACCGCAGGAAGTGAACCACAAGAGGCACGAAGGCACAGGGGAGCGGCGCAGATCCCGTAATGTCGTACGAACTGGTTTCGCGAGAGTCTCTTGCGTGAGCTCGGGCCGGAGATCGACGCCACGATGGACGGGCTTCCGCTCCGCCAGTGGCACAGAGGCCAGGCGCGGCCTGCACGTCGTCAGCGGGGGTGCTTCTTGGACGCTCGGCGCTGGCTGGCGCGGCGGAGGCGGCGGCGCTCGCGGCCGGTGTTCGCCTCGACCTCGGGCCTCGACGGTGGCGGCGGCCAGGCGGCCGGGTCCTGGTTGTAGTACTCGGCCAGGAGCTGGTAGAGCGCCGGCTGGTGCGTCTTGAGGAAGGCGCCGCGCTCGAAGAACGACTCGGTGGCCACCGAGAAGAACTCGGCCTCGTCCTCGGCGCCGTAGGAGTCCAGGGCCTTGACCCGGCGACCGGCCTCGACCTCGGCGCAGAAGGCCTCGAACAGCTCGAGGAAGGTGTCATGCCAGCGCGCGCGCGTCGCCTTCTCTTCGGGGGTGCCGCCGCGGGTCGCCTCGAGGGTGTCGAGCAGGTCGAGCTGGTGGGCCAGCTCGTGCAACACCAGGTTGCGGCCATTGAGCTTCCTGGCATCGGCGGCGAGCTCGCTCCAGGAGAGCACCACGGTGCCCCACTCCCAGGCCTCGCCGTCGCGCTCGTCCACCTCCTCGGTGACGATGCCCGCCTCGTCCTCATACACGTCCGGCGCCCGGTAGCGGTCCGGGTAGACGAGGATCGAGCGGACGTGGCCGAAGGCGTCGACCTGGTGACCGAGGGCTAGCACGCAGGCCTGAGCGGCGATCATTGCCTGCATCTGCGCGGTGAGGACGAGGCCACCGCAGGGCTCCCAGTACCGCTCTGCCACGAACAGCCGGAGGTCGTCCTCGAGCCGGGGCTTGAACTCGTCGGGAACCACTCGCCACAGGGCGACGTCCAGGTCGAGCCGCACCCGCCATTCGACCGGGAAGGTCTCGGCCAGGATCCGTCGCCGCTTCCGCCTGCGCCACCAACCGAACACCGCCACCCCCTACTGCCATCCTACCCGGACCCCCGAGCCCGTGCTCCTTCCGGAGCCCGTGCCCGTGCCAGCGCCCGCATCTCGTTCCCGGACCGCGCACGGAACCCGGGATCAAACGGCGGGCGGCGGGCGGCCGCCCTTCGGGTCCGGGTTCCCGGTCCCGCACCCCGCG
>CAZKKP010000290.1:0-5493 GCA_964553295.1 uncultured Thermoanaerobaculia bacterium
GGCTCGCTGAAAGCCGCTCGGCGAGGGCGGCCCGGGCGGCCTCGAGACCCTCACCGAGATTGGGCATCGCGGCGTAGAGCAGGGTGTCGGGCGGCGCCAGCTCGAGTAGCCGGGTCGAGGTCCTCAGCGGCGCGCTCTCCAGAGCAGCGGTCACCGCCCGGCGGAGCCGGCCGAGCTCGGCGAGCAGGGCGAGATGGGACTCGGCGTTCCGGCTCCAGGCGATCTCCTCGGCGACCGGACGCGGCAGCAGGCGATCGTCGGTGGTCACCTGTTCACCCGAGGAGAGGTGCTGTCGGCGGCCGTTCCGGACGACCTCGACGCTGCCCTCGACGACCGAGACCCGCGAGCCCTTGAGGCCGTGGTCGACCGCGAAGATCGTGCCGGTCACGGCCACCGTGCAGTCGTCTGTTCTCACCACCATGCGGCCGCTGGGCTGGGGCGAGGCGTGGACGATGACGTTGCCCCGGTGGAGCAGAATCCTCCGCTCGCCGCGGGAGGCGCCGAGGCGCAGCTCGCTGCGTGCGGCGAGCTCGAGGGTCGAGCCGTCGTCGAGGCGCAGGTAGGCGGTGCTGTCCTTTGGCGTGCGCAGCACCTGGCGGGCGCCGACCGTGTCGCCCACCCCCGGCTCGCCGACCGTGCCTCCGGCGACCACCTGCAGCTGTCCGTCGACGAGGGTGGCGGTCAGGCGACCGGCGGCGAGGCGATCGGCGGTGACCTCGAAAGCGCCCCAGCCGAGGCCGACCGCCGCGACCGCGGCCGCGGCGCGGAGTACCCAGGAGGGCATCCGCCGCGGCTGGGGACGGGGTGCGGCGGCCTCGACCCGGCCGGTTCGTCGCGCGATGAGCTCCCGGCGGCAGGCGAGGCACTCGCGGGTGTGGTCCTCGACCAGGAGAGCCCGGGCGGGGGCGAGCCGCCCGGCGACCAGGTCGGGCAGCAGGGCGCGGACGTCGACACAGCCGGCGAGGGGCGCCTCGCTGACCAGCCGCTGCCAGACCCGGTCCACGGCGCGGGCCGTCACCTCGGGGTCGGGTACTTCGCGGCGGGCGGCGTCCAGGGCGCGGTCGAGGGCAGCGTCGTGGTCGGGGGTGTTCATCGCAGTCCTCCCAGGAGGTCGCCGAGGTCTTCCTTGAGGCGGTTCCGGATGCGGTGCAGGGTCACCGCGACGGTCCCGGCGGTGGTGTCCATCAGCTCGGCGATGGCGTGGTTGTCGAGGTCCTCGAAGTAGCGCAGCACGAACATCTCGGCATTGCGGCGGTTCAGCGCGCCCAACGCCTCCACGAGCCGGTGGCGGATCTCGGCGGCGAAGCGGACGTGGTCCGGTCGCGGCGCGGGGTCGTGGGCGAGGTGGTCATGGTCCGAGTCGAGGGCGGCCGAGGTCCGGGCTCGCACCGAGGTGACGAGGTCCAGGGCGGCATTGGTCGCCGCCCGGCGCAGGTAGGGGCCGGCGCCAGCGGACAGATCAGGCGGCTCGCGGCGATTGGCGAGCCGGAGGAACACGGTGTGCAGCACGTCCTCGGCGTCGTCGGCGTTGCCGGTGATGCGGTACGCGGTGTGCAGCACGGTGGTGGCGTGTCGGCGGTAGATCGGCGCCAACCAGTCGAGGGGGCGGCTCGCGGGCGGGCTCGGTGACAGTGCGGCTTCCACGCCTTCCTCCTCGCGTCCTTCGTCCACCATAAAACGGCCCTCCGGGGCGGTGATTAGCGCGAGTCTACCCGCCTCCGCTCGAGTTGCGCCCGCGGACCGGGCCGTGGCATAGTACGCGGCGCACCACCGTTCCTGGAGGACAACCATGGCCGGACACATCGTCGAGCTCGACGCGGACCATCCCGGGTTCTCCGACCCGGTCTACCGGCAGCGCCGGGACGAGATCGCCCGTCTCGCGCCGCCCCTGGGCAGCGACCGGCCCGCTGCCCGGGTGAAGTACAGCGAGAGTGAGAGCGCCACCTGGGCCACCGTCTTCGACCGGTTGTCGGCGCTGTACCCCAGCCACGCCTGCCGGGAGTTCGTGGCGGTGATCGACGCCATGGGCTACGACCGCGACCACATCCCCCAGATCCCCGACGTCAGCGCCTTCCTCGGCGAGCGCACCGGCTTCTGCCTCCATCCGGTCGCCGGCCTGGTGTCGGCCCGCCAGTTCCTCGGCGCGCTGTCGCGCCGGACCTTCTGCGCGACCCAGTACATCCGCCACCACAGCCAGCCGCTGTACACGCCCGAGCCCGATCTCGTGCACGAGCTGATGGGGCACGCGCCGATGCTCGGGATTCCCGAGTTCGCCGACCTGTCCCAGAAGATCGGCGAGGGCTCGCTGAAGGCGAGCGACGAGCAGGTGCAGCAGCTGGCGACGCTGTACTGGTTCACCATCGAGTACGGCGTGCTCGACGAGGGCGACGGTCTGCGGGCCTACGGCGCCGGCCTGCTGTCGAGCTTCGGCGAGCTCGAGCATGCGCTCTCCGGGGCGGTCGAGATCCGGCCCTTCGACCCCTGGGAGGCCAAGGACACCGCCTACCCGATCACCACCTACCAGCCGCTGCTGTTCAGCGTGCCCTCGATCCGAAAAGCCTTCGAGCGGATGGCCGCGTTCGTGCGCTCGCTGTGAGCTCGACCGCGCCTCAGACGTTGAAGAAGCCGCCGAGCTTCGACTCGTCCAGGAGCACCCTCTCGCCGTCAACCAGGATCGGCAGCGAGCGCAGGTGCGACCCCTCGGGCGGGCCGCTGACGCAGAGCCCGTCGTCGGGTCGGTACATGGCGGCGTGGGCCGAGCACACCAGGTGCACCCGTCGGTCGTCCCACAGCACCCCGGGGTCCCGGTCGTCCAGCGGCATCGGCAGGTGGCGGCACTCGTTCTTGTAGGCGACCACGCGGCCGTCGCGGGTGCGCAACAGGAGGCCCTCCTCCTCGAAGGGCCCGTCGTGGTAGCGGAAGCGGAGGCCTTCCGGCGGAATCTGGTCGAGGGTTGCGATCTGCAGCATCGGCGTCATCATACCGCGACGCCGCGGAGGATCGCGAGGAGCTCGGCGAGATCGTCGGGGGTCGGGGCCTCGAAGCTGACCTCCTCGCCGCTCACCGGATGGTCGAAGGTCAGCTGCCAGGCGTGCAGGGCCTGGCGGGGGAAGTCCCGGCAGGCGGCGGCGGCGCGGGGGTCGGCGAGGGCGCGCCACTGTCGGCCGGCGTACAGCGGATCTCCGACCAGGGCGTGGCCGGCGTGCGCCAGGTGGACGCGGATCTGGTGGGTGCGGCCGGTGACCAGCCGGCAGGCGAGCAGCGCGACCCCGGCCAGCTCCTCGCGGACCTCCCAGAGGGTGCGTGACGGGCGGCCGGAGGCGATCACCGCCATGCGCTGCCGCTCCCGGGGATGGCGGCCGATCGGCGCGTCGACGACACCCCGGCGATCCCGCGGGATGCCGTAGCAGACTGCCAGGTAGGTCTTGGCGACATTGCGCCGACGAAAGGCCAGCGACAGGGCGAGATGGGCCCGGTCGTGCTTGGCCACCACGAGCAGGCCGGTGGTGTCGCGGTCGAGGCGGTGGACGATGCCGGGGCGCTCGACCCCGCCGATGCCGGACAGGTCGCGACAGTGGTGGAGCAGGGCGTTGACCAGGGTGCCGTCGGGGTTGCCCGCCGCCGGGTGGATGACCATCCCGGCCGGCTTGTCGACCACCAGCAGGTGCTCGTCCTCGAAGAGCACCGACAGCTCGATGTCCTGCGGTGCAGCCTCGGCCGCTCGGGGCTCCGGCTCGTCGACCTCGACGACGTCGTCGACCCGGACCACGGTTGCCGGCCTGGCGGGGCGGCGGTTGAGCAGGACGCGCTGCTCGTCGATCAATCGCCGAACGTGGGACCGCGTCCACTCACCGTGCAGGACCGCGAGGCAGCGGTCCAGCCGTTGGCCGTCCTCCGCAGCGGGGACTACGAAACGGTGCTGGCGGCTCACCGATCCGAGCGACGCCCCAGCCACAGGTGCATCGCGATCGAGAGCACGATCAGGCCGATCGAGATCGCCTGGCTGGTCGACAGCAGGCCGTCGAGGATGAAGCCGCGGGCGGCGTCGCCGCGGGTCAGCTCGAGGAACACCCGGCCGAGGCCGTACAGCCCGAGGTAGCTGGCGAGGACTCGGCCGGGCGTCAGGCGCCGCCGGAAGAGCCAGGCCAACAGCCCGTACAGCGCGAGGTCGAACAGACCCTCGTAGACCGGAAAGGGGTGGAGGGGCTGGTGCAGGGGCGTGCCGAGCCGGGCCGCCGCCAGCGGATCGGTGTAGGTGACGGCCCAGGGAAGGTCGCAGCTCGAGCCCCAGCAGCAGCCCGCGAGCAAACAGCCGACGCGGCCGATCGCCTGACCGAGGGCCAGCGAAGGCACGATCGTGTCGAGGGTCTCGAGCGCCGGCAGGCGGTAGCGGCGGACCAGCACGACGCCGGCAACCAGCGCCGCCAGCAGACCGCCGAGGAAGACTCCACCGGCTCGGAGCAGCCCGAGCAGCTCCGCCGGGTGGGCAAGATAGCGGGGGAGCTCGACGACCACCAGCAGCAGCTTGGCGCCGATCAGCGCCCAGATCACCAGCCACACCGCGAGGTCGACCACACGAACCGCGTCGAGGCCGGCCGCCAGCGCGCGCCGGTGCAGGGTCCACAGGCCGAGCAGCACGGCGGCGGCGATCATCACGCCGTAGCTGGGCAGCTCCAGGAAGCCGAGGTCAATCAGTGTCGGGTGCATGCTTCTCCGCGGTTCGGGGGCGCCACAGCTCCTCGACGATCAGGAGCACGGCGCCGATGGTTATGGCGCTGTCGGCGACGTTGAAGTCGGGCCAGGACCACGCCCGTTCGCCGATCCGAACCCACACGTGGACGAAGTCGATGACCCATCCGTAGAGGATGCGGTCGACGAGGTTGCCGAGGGCGCCGCCGAGGATGAGGCCGAAGGCGAGGCCGGCGACCCTACGGTGCCGGCCATGCCGCGCCGCCATCGCGGCGATCAACGTGATCGCGATGAGGATCACGGCGTGGAGCACGATGCGCGACAGCCAGCCGCCGTCGGCGAACAGGCTGAAGGCGATGCCGCGGTTGTGGACGTGGGTCAGGGCGAGCCCCGGGAGCACAGGGGTCCACGAACCGGGTGAGAGGTGCTCGAGCACCCAGAGCTTGGTCGCTCGGTCGGCCGCCACCACGAGCAGCGCCGTCAGCCAAGGGAGAAGAGATCTCATGTTGCAGACTTCCAGTGCTCGAGCGGCAGCTCCGATCGAGCTCGATCACTCCGAGCGGCGAGCCTACGTGCTGACGGCCCCAGGGTCAAGGAGTCGCAGGTCCGATGAGGGCGGCCACGCGCTGGATGAGCTCCTCGGTGGAGAAGGGTTTGGTGATGTAACCGGCGGCGCCCACCTCGCGACCCTTGAGGATGTCGCTCGCCAGGGAACGGGCGGTGAGCATGACGACCGGCACCGAGCCCGTCCGGGGGTCGGCGCGCAGCCGTGCCGCCAGGTCGAAACCGCTGGTCGGCTCCTCG
>CAZKKP010000291.1:0-5491 GCA_964553295.1 uncultured Thermoanaerobaculia bacterium
CAGGTGGTCGGGGTCTGGGGCCGCGAGGTCCAGGATCTGGTGGCGGCCGCGCTCGCCGAGCTCGGCGCCCTGCACGCCGTGGTGGTGCACTCCGACGACGGTCTCGACGAGCTGTCTGTGTGCGCTCCGACCCGGGTGCTCGAGGTGCGCGACGGCGCGGTCGTCGCCGAGCACCGGGTCGAGCCCGCCGCCCTCGGCCTCGCGGTCGGCGACCCGTCGCGGCTCAAGGGCGGCGACATCGCCGAGAACCTCACCCGGCTCGACGCGATCCTGGCCGGGGAGGAGCGCTCGGCGGCCTCCGAGGCGGTGGCACTCAACGCCGCCGCCGCGCTCTGGGTCGGCGGCGCCGCCCACGACCTCGCGGCCGGCCTGACACGGGCCCGAGAGGTGCTGGCCTCGGGGGTTGCTCGGCAGCGACTCGACGACCTCGCCGCCCGCTCCGCGGAGCTCGCCGGCGATGGCTGAGACCATCCTCGACCGCATCGTCCGCTCGGTCTGGGCGCGGCTCGACGCCGCCCCCGCCAACCCCGACCTGCCCCTCCGCGCCGCCGACACCGTGGCCCGCCGCCGGGCCCATGGCACGACCCGGTCCCTCGAGGCCGCCCTGGCGGCGCCCGGGCCGTCGGTAATTGCCGAGGTCAAACACGCCTCCCCCTCGGCGGGGCTGCTACGGGAGCCCTTCGACCCGGTCGCCCTCGCCCGCGCCTACGAGGCGGCGGGCGCATCCGCGATCTCGGTGGTCGTCGAGCAGGACCACTTCCTCGGCGACCCCCGCTGGCTCGACGCCATTCACGCCGCCGTCCGCGTGCCGGTGCTGCGCAAGGACTTCATCGTCGACCGCCGCCAGCTCGAGGACGCCGCCCTGCGCCGCGCCGACGCCGTGCTCCTGATCCAGCGCCTGCTCTCCCCCGACCATCTCGCCGACCTGATCGGCCGCGCCGCCGAGCTCGACCTCGACGTGCTGCTCGAGCTCTTCGCCGACGAGGACCCGGCTCAAGCCGTCGCCTCCGGCATCCGCATCCTCGGCGTCAACGCCCGCGACCTCGCCACCTTCGAGATGCGCCTGGACCGCGTCGAGGCCCTCGCCCGCGAGCTTCCCGCCGACCGCCTCCGGGTCGCCGAGAGCGGCATCCACGACCGCGAGACCGTGGCGCGTCTGCACGCCGCCGGCTACGACGCGTTCCTGATCGGGGAGCACCTCGTGCGAGCGGGCGATCCCGGCCGCGCCCTTCGGGCGCTGCTGTAGGGGCAACCGGATTCCGGCCCTCGGCCGGCGGCGCCGGCGGTGGTTGCCGCGAGGCCATCGGGCCGGCCGAGTGCCGCAATCTGGGCAGGAGAGCGGCCAGCGATCCCTCGCGTCTGGCGGGCGTCGGGGCTCTGGACCCTGGCGCCTGGAGCCCGCCCCGGCCGCCCGCCGCCGGTGGGTTGTTGGTTACGGGTTGTTGGTTGTTGGAAATGGCGTCTCGGTCGTGCGGAAGGGGCCGCCCGCAACCAAGAACCACGAACCCACAACCGGCGAAGCCGCCCGCCGCCCGATCCTGGACGTGTTCCCCGACCCGGGCCAGGGATCCGGGACCAGGCAGCAGGCTGGTCACATGCAATGCACTCGACACGAGCAGGGGCCTGCTGTAGCTCCCGGTACTTAGGCGCGTACACGGATGCGGACGGCCCGCGACGGCAAGATTGACGCCGTCAAGTTGGTAGCTCCCGGTACTTAGGCGCGTACACGGATGCGGTGTTCTTCGACGATCAAGAGCTGCCCTCTCACCTGGGAGGGCGTGAGGACTGGAAGGAGCTGTAGAAGAAGGGCAAGGACCGTCTGCTTGTCTTGACGTGGCGGTCGAAAGACGATGATGCCTGGAAACTGGCTCGGAGGGTACGTTCGTATGTCAGCGAATCCGAGATCCATCGTGAGGATCACCCGGTCCTCAGAGAGGCACTTCGCGGCGAGGATTGGATCTGCCGCCCCTTCGAGAGACTCGTCATGAACGGAATGAGCTTCATGGCCGGCATCACGGAGGGTATCCGCAGCTTCTCGCGGGAAGTGCTCGTCGATCTTGAACCGCACGGTCTACGCCGTGAGCGAGACCACTTGCTCGCGAGCGAGATCCGCAGCGTAGGCGATCGCAGCGCGAATCGCCTCTGGAGTCACCGAGGGGTAGCTGGAGAGGATGGCCTCGTCCGTCTCGCCCGCCGCCAGGTTGTCCAGGACCACCGACACGAATACACGTGTGCCACGGAAGCAGGCTCTTCCGTGACAGACGTTTGGATCCACGGTTATGAAGTCTCGCCAATCCATGGTGGTGATCCCCTCGCGTCCATTGTACGACGAGGGTCTGAACCGGCGCCTCACTCCAGATCGGCATCGGGGCAGCCCCGGCGCCCGATCCCAGCCGCTCACTGCTCGATCCGAGATGTGTTCCCCGACCCGGGCCAGGGATCCGGGACCAGGCCGCAGGCCGCGGGGTGTTGGCCTGGATTCCGGGACCTGGTCCCGCGCCCAGCCGCCCGCCGCCCGATCCTGGATTCGTTCCTCGATTCGCGCGCGGAATCCGGGATCAGGCAGCGGGCGGCGGGGTGCTGGGATCGGGACCGGGAAACGGGTCCGGGAAGCGGGCGGCGTCCCTGCCAGCTCGGTCTGGGCGAGGAGGTGGCGCGGGAGCGCCGCACCTCCACCCGAATTCCGCCCCGTGCCACTCCGCACCGGCCATGCTGTGTTCCCGCCGTGGCCACCGCCGGGATCCCCGGCCAGCCTCAAACCGATCCGGCCTCCGAGCGGGTCGCGGTGTTCATCGCGCGCTCGCAGGAGGCGCGGGTGGCGGAGCGCCTGTATGCCATGCTTGAGTGCCACGAAATGCGGTCCTAGTTTCAACGACTTCTGCGTTCTTCCCGAACTGCGCGCGCTCGCCACTCATTCAGAGCAGAGTTTGCCGAAGTGGGTGGGCCTTCTGGCACGGAGAAACGAGCCCACCGTTTCGCCGGCCGCTTGACCGCGGCTCAGGGCTGGCGGTCGCCCCCTGGGCGGGGCGCCGGGAGGCCGTCCGACACCTCGAGGGTGAGGGCGCCGGAGTCGGTCGCCCCCCAGACGTCGGTAGCGGTTACCGCCAGGACGTGGGACCCGAGGCCGCTGGCGTCGGGCCGCCAGCGCAGCCGGCCGGTCTCGGGGTCGAGCTCGGCCCCCGGCGGCAGGTTCGACACCGCGAAGTCCACGTCGTCGCCGTCGGCGTCCTTCGCCCGGAGGAGGAGGTCGACCTGGCGGCCGGCCGCGACCACCACCGGCGCCGCGGGAAGGTCGAGCTCCGGCGGCCGGCTCGCGGACCTCGCCAGGCCGTCCCAGAAGTCGCAGCGCTCGCTGAGGATGCCGTGCTCGACGGCAGGCTCGGGTGCGAGGCGCATTGCAGGATCGGCGCCCGGTTCATAGGCCTGCCAGGGCGGATGCCAGGCGACGTCGGGCGAGCCCGCGGCGGCGAACTGAACCCAGGCGTCGAGCATGAAGGCCTCCACCGCCAGGTCGGCGGCGTCGCCGTCGAGGTGGCCGGCCGACACGTGCTGGTACAGCAGCAGTAGCTCGCTGGTGTGGTAGGCGCCGTCGCCGAGCCGCAGGGGAGACGACAGGGTGTGGTCGAACCAGTAGCGGAACACCGGCGCCGACTGGTTCGACGCCACCCAGCTCGCGGTCCGTCGCACCGTGCAGGTGAGGTTCTTGTCGGTGTTGACGGCGTCCACCGCCTCGCCCGCCGAGCCGAAGTCGGACAGCGGGTACCGGACGAGTACCTGGGCCCCGACCGCGGCGCCGAGCATCCCGATCACGGTGGCCTCGTACTGTTCGTCCGGGATGTCGGCGAACCGGTGGGCGTACTCCGCCGAGCTCGAGCCGATGACGCAGGGGACCCCGGCGTGCTCGCCCCGGTTGATCACGTTGTACGGCTGGTCGTGGAGCACGAAGCCGTCGACATGGGGGCCGTAGCGCATCAGGCCGAGGCCGATGGGCCGGGCCGCCTCCGCGGTGACGAAGGCAACCGGGTCAACTGCCCGTAGCCGCTCGAGGAGGTCGGGCTCGCTGCCCGTGAGCCCGAGCTCGGCGAGGAGCTCGTCGGTGAAGCCGTCGATCTCGGCCCGGGTGCGGACCGAAGCCACACCGCTGTGCATGGCCGCCGCCGAGTAGAGACCCCGGGACAGCGGGCTGGCGAGGTGCACCGCGGTGTTGCGGGCGCCGCCGGACTGGCCGAAGAGGAGCACACGGTGGCGGTCGCCGCCGAACGCCTCGATGTTGCGCTCGACCCACTCGAGCCCCGCGATCTGGTCGAGGATGCCGTAGTTGCCCGAGGTGCCCGAGCCGCCGGCTGCGGCACTCTCGGCGTCGAGGGCGGGCAGGGCTAGGTAGCCCAGGGGTCCGAGGCGGTAGTTCACGGTCACCACCACGACCCGGCCCTCGGCCGCGAGCCGGGCGCCGTCGTAGAGCCCGGCGCCGTCGCTGAGCTCGAGGACCGAGTCCATGGGCTCCGACGACGCCCCCGACATGTTGCCGCCGCCGTGGACGAAGACCATCACCGGAAGGTGCTCGCCGGGCAGCCGGTCGGCCGGCGTCCAGACATTGAGATACAAGCAGTTCTCGTCCCCGATCACCTGGTCGTCGCCGCCGATCCGGCTCGCCAGGGTCTGGGGCGCCGGGTCGCCGAAGAACGCGGCGTCGCGCACTCCCGGCCACGCCTCCACCGGCTGCGGTGGCCGCCAACGGTTGGCCCTCGTGGGCGGCGCGGCGAAGGGGATGCCGCGGAAGGCGTCGGCGCCGGCGATGGTGAGGCCGCGCAGCCGGCCGTGCTCCACCTCCACCTCGGGCGGAGCCGGCTCGTCTGCCGGGATGCCGGTGCGCGCCCGCCACGCCTCGTAGAACGCGCCGCTGCCCGGGCCGCTGTCGATGACGCTGTAGTAGACGAAGACCTCGTCCGTGCCGATGAAGGTCTCGGGGTCGGACCTGTAGACCCCGGCGGCGCCGTCGTCGCACCTCCGCGCGAACTCGGGGCTGCCGTCGGCGCCCTCCTCAATGCCGATGATCCAGACCTCCCCTTCGGTCGCCGTGGTGCCACTGTGGTTGGGCTGGTCCTTGACCACCAGGCTCAGGTAGGAGCGGCCGCCGACCACGAGGGGCTCCGGCGAACCGTAGTAGTCGTGGGCGGACCCGGCCGGCACCTCCAGCGTCGCGATCCGGGTCCAGGTCGGGCCTCCGAGGTCGCGCAGGATCGCGATGCGGGTACCGTCCAACACCGTCGCCACCAGCAACTCGCCGTCGAGCTCCGGGGCCCGCCAGGCGTTGGGGTCGTCGTGGACCGAGCCGTCGTCGGTGACCAGCCGCGTCGCACCCAGGTCGGCGTCGAGCATGTTGACCCGGCCGAGCTCGTCGCGGTAGAGGACGAAGCGGCCGTCGCCAGACCAGCGGGCCGGGGTCCGGCCGAAGGTGTCCTCGTCGATCTCGATGACGTCCCGCTCGTCG
>CAZKKP010000292.1:0-5491 GCA_964553295.1 uncultured Thermoanaerobaculia bacterium
GGCCGCCGACATCCCCATCCTGACCGCCGCCGACCTCGACCTGGAACCCACCTACCTCGGCCTCAAGGGATCCCCCACCAAGGTCGCCAAGGTCTACACCGCGAACGACCAGGTGAGCATCGCCGTCGAGTTGCTCCTGCCGGAGACGGAGGACGTCGCCGCCGTCTTCCCCCGCGCCATGAGGATCCTCGCCTCCGCCCTCGCCACCTTCACCGAGTCGATGCGCGACTGACCCGTGGGCGTGGCCGTCGTCTTCAGGCAGGCCGAACAGCGGCACCGCACACCAGCCCCGAGGGCCTGGCGCCGTTCCGCAGTTGCCGCCCTTCCGACTGCGGCGGTATGGCGTGCCTGGCGTGCGCCTTTCTGGCGCCTTTCGTGTGGGACGGCGCCGTTGCTCCCTGGGCTCCTGCGCGACGCCCTTGCGGGTGACGCCGAGTCCATCGGCTGTGTCTACCCGGCATGGGGCCCCCTCTTCACACGGTGCGGGAGAACACCGGGCGGTCGGGGGCGGCGGCGCGGAGGTAGGCGTCGAATGGCATGCACAGGTTGCGCAGGAAGAAGCGGCCGCGGGGGGTGACCTCGAGGCCGTCGTCGGCGAGCTCGACGAGGCCGTCGTCGGCCATAGGGCGGAGGGCCTCGATGGCGTCGGCGAAGTGGCTTTCCGGGTCGATGCCGAAGTGGTTCCGAAGCCAGCGGTAGTCCAGGCTCAGCGTGCAGATGAGGCGCCGGATGACGGCGCCCCGGAGCTCGTCCTCGGGGGTGCGGGCGATGCCCCGGTCGACCGGCAGCCGGCCGGCGGCGACCGTGCGCTGGTAGCGGGCGAGGTTGCGCTCGTTGGCGGCGTAGGCGCCGGCGACGTCGCCGATGGCGGTGACCCCGACGCCGACCTGGTCGGTCGCGGGCATCACGGTGTAGCCCATGAAGTTGCGGTGCAGCCGGCCCTCGTCGAGGGCGCGCGCGAGCTCGTCGTCGGGGCGGGCGAAGTGGTCGAAGCCGACGAAGCGGTAGCCGGCGCCGCAGAACTACTCGACGGCGCCGGCGAAGAGCCGGAACTTGTCCCAGCCTGAGGCCATGGCGATGGTCTCGAGCTGCTTCTGGTGGGGCTTGATCCAGGGCACGTGAGCGTAGGAGAAGCAGGCGACGCGGTCCGGCGCGAGCTCGCCCACGACCGTGCGCACGGTCTCGCGGAAGCCCGCCTCGTGCTGCCGGGGCAGGCCGTAGATGAGGTCGACGTTGACCGAGCCGAAGCCGAGGGCGCGAGCCGTGTCGACGTGGCGCCGGGTCAGCTCGAGGGGCTGGTCCCGGCGCACCGCGGCCTGGACCTCGGCGTCGAGGTCCTGCAGGCCCATGGACAGCCGGTTGAAGCCGAGGCCGCGGAGCACCTCGAGGTGCTCCATGGAGGTCACGCAGGGGTCGATCTCGAGGGCGACCTCGGCGTCCGGCGTCAGGTGGAAGCGGTCGGTGATCGCCCGGAACAACCTCTCGCACTGCGAGGGCGTCAGATACGTCGGGGTGCCGCCCCCCCAGTGCAGCTGGTTGACCCTCCGCCGCCCGCCGAGGCTCGCGGCGAGCAGCTCGAGCTCGGCCTCGACGGCGTCGAGGTAGCGGTCCTCGGGGCCGCGGTGCGGAGAGATGACCACGTTGCAGCCGCAGTAGGTGCAGCGCGCCTCGCAGAAGGGGATGTGCACGTACATCGAGAGCGGCTGGTCGCGGGCGGCGGCGGCGCGCTCGAGGTGGCGGCGGTAGGCGGCCTCGTCGTAGCCCTCGTGGAACAGGGGCGCCGTCGGGTAGGAGGTGTAGCGGGGACCGGGCCGGTCGTAGCGCGAGAGCAGCTCGGGGGTGATGCCGGCAAGGTCGAAGTCGGTCACGATCGGCTCCGCTTGCCTGATGCCGCCGCCCGGAAGCAGCGCACGGTCTCGACGAAGGTCTCCACCGCCCGGACCGGCACCTCAGGGGTGATGCCGTGGCCCAGGTTGGCGATGTAGCCGGTTCTCGGGGCCAGGGCGAGCATGGCCTCGGTGCGCCGGCGGATCTCGTCGTCCGGGCCCATGAGCACGCCGGGGTCGAGATTGCCCTGCAGGGCATGGTGGGGCAGCAACCGCGGTGCCCGCCCGAGGTCGGCGCGCCAGTCCAGGCCGATGACCTCGCAGGGCATGTCGACGAGGTCGTGCAGGAAGTGGGTGCCGCCGTGGGCGAAGTAGATTCTCGGCACGCCGAGGTCGGCGATCCCGTCGAGCAGCCGCCTGGCCGGGGCCAGCGCCCAGCGGCGGGCGTCGTCGGCGCCGAGGGCGCCGACCCAGGAGTCGAAGATCTGCACTGCCTGGGCGCCGGCGGCGACCTGGGTGCGGAGGTAGGCCGTCATGGCGTCGGCGAGGTGGTCGAGCAGCCGCCCGAAGGCCTCCGGGTGGGTCAGGGCGAGCTGCTTGGTGTGGGTGAAGGAGCGCGAGGTGGTCCCCTCGACGACGTAGCTCGCCAGGGTCCACGGCGCGCCGCAGAAGCCGATGAGGGCGGTCTCCGGGCCGAGCTCGCTGCGGACCCGGGACAGTGCGTCGGAGACGTACTCGGTGCCCGACCAGGGCTCGGGGGCGCGCAGCCGGTCCACGTCGGAGGCCTCGCGCACCGGGTTGTGGATGTGCGGCGCGGGGTTGAAGGTCAGCTCGATCCCCATCGGCTCCAGCGGCGTCAGGATGTCGGAGAAGATGATCGCGGCGTCGAAGCCGAAGCGGCGGATCGGTTGCAGGGTGACCTCGGCGGCGATCTCCGGGGTCTTGCACATGGTCAGGAAGTCGCCGGCGCGGGCCCGTACCTCGCGGTACTCCGGGAGGTAGCGCCCGGCCTGGCGCATGATCCAGACCGGCGGTCGGTCGAGAGGCTGGCGTCGGCAGGCGGCGAGGAAGCGGTTCACGACAGCGCCTCCGGGACCGCCCGGTCGAAGGCCTGCAGCGTGCGTTCGAGGGCGGCGCCGTCGTGGGCGGTAGAGATGAAGGCCACCTCGTAGGCCGACGGCGCGAGGTAGACGCCGTCCGCGAGGAGCGCCCGGTGCAGTCGGGCGTAGCGCTCGGCCGCACCAGCGTCGATGCCCTCGGCGGCCCGTGGCGGCGGCCCCTCCTGCAGCGACAGCCAGAGGATCGAGCCGACCCGGGCCACCGACCACGGCGCCCCGCGACGGCGGAAGATCTCCTCGAGGCCCTCCTGCAGCCGGGCGCCAGCGCCATCGAGGTCGCGCCACGCCTGGCCCGAGTCGGCGAGCAGCACCTCGAGGGTCGCGGCGCCGGCGGCCATCGCCACCGGGTTGCCGGACAGGGTGCCCGCCTGGTAGACCGGCCCGAGGGGTGCGAGCTGCTCCATCAGGTCGCGGCGGCCGCCGTACATGCCGACCGGCATGCCGCCGCCGATGATCTTGCCGTAGGTGGCGAGGTCGGGGGAGACGCCGTACCAGCCGGCGGCGCCGGTCGGGCCGACCCGAAAGCCGGTGATCACCTCGTCGAAGATCAGCAGCGCGCCCGAGCGGTCGCACTCCTGGCGCAGCGCGTGGACCATTTCCGGCGTCTGGACGAGCAGGCCGTTGTTGGCCGGGATGCCCTCGACGAGGACCGCCGCCACCCGCTCGCCGTGCTCGGCCATCAGCCGGCGGAAGGCCGCCTCGTCGTCCAGGGGCAGCACCAGGGTGTGGGCCGCGAAGCTCGCCGGGACGCCGGCCGAGGAGGGCGTGCCGAAGGTGGCGAGGCCCGATCCGGCCGAGACCAGCAGGTAGTCGGCGTGACCGTGGTAGCAGCCGGTGAACTTGACGACGGCGTCGCGGCCGGTGGCGCCGCGGGCCAGCCGCACCGCCGACATCACGGCCTCGGTGCCCGAGGAGACGAAGCGGACCATCTCGAGGTGGGGGACGACCCGGGTGACCAGCTCGGCGAGGTCCACCTCCTGCTCGCAGGGTGCGCCGAAGGTGAGACCGCGGGCGGCGGTCCGCTGCACCGCCTCGACCACCGCCGGGTGGGCGTGACCGAGGATCAGTGGGCCCCCGAGCCGACGTAGTCGAGGTACTCGCGGCCGTCGACGTCGCTGAAGCGGCAGCCCGAGCCCGAGGCGTAGAACAGCGGCTCGCCGCCGACCGAGCGGAAGGCCCGCACCGGCGAGTTGACGCCGGCCGGCAGCAGCTTTGAGGCCTGCCGGTAGAGCGCCCGCGAGCGCTCGCCGGCGCTCACAGCCAGCCCTCGGCGAGGGCCTGCCGGCCGTGGTAGGTGATCAGGATGTCGGCGCCGGCGCGGCGGAAGGCGTGCCAGTTCTCGAGCACCACCAGCCGCTCGTCGACCCAGCCCCGGGCGGCGGCGGCCTTGACCATCGAGTACTCGCCCGAGACGTTGTACACCGCCAGGGGGTGGGGGAAGGCCTCGCGCAGGTCGCGGACCACGTCGAGGTAGGCGAGCGCCGGCTTGACCATCAGGATGTCGGCGCCCTCGGCGACGTCGAGCTCCGCCTCGAGCAGTGCCTCGCGGCGGTTGCGGGCGTCCATCTGGTAGGAGCGGCGGTCACCCTGGGAAGGCGCCGAGTGGGCGGCCTCGCGGAAGGGGCCATAGTAGGCCGAGGCGTACTTCACCGAGTAGGACATCAGGGCGACATGGGCCAGCCCGTCGCAGTCCAGGGCGTCGCGGATCGCCTCGACGCGGCCATCCATCATGTCCGAGGGCGCGACGACGTCGGCGCCGGCCCGGGCGTGGGCCAGGGCCATCGCGGCGAGCAGTGGCAGGGTGCCGTCGTTGTCGATGCGGCCGTGCTCGACCAGGCCGCAGTGGCCGTGGTCGGTGTAGGCGCACAGGCAGACGTCGGTCATCACCACCAGGTCGTCGCCGAAGCACTCCTTGAGGACCGCCACGGCCCGGGGCACCACGGCGTCGGCGGCCCAGGCGGCGCGGCCGTCCGGGGTCTTGTCGGCGGGCTCGGGGACGCCGAACAACAGCACCGAGCGCAGGCCGAGGTCGACGTCCCGGCTGACCGTCTCGAGCAGCCGGTCGACCGACTGGTGCTCGATGCCGGGCATGGCGTCGATCGGCTCGGCGACGCCGGCGCCGGGCACGATGAAGTGCGGCTGCACCAGCATGGCGGCGGCGAGGCGGGCCTCGGCGACGAGGTTGCGGAGTCTGGCGGTGGCGCGCAGGCGGCGGGGGCGGATGATCAGGTCCGACATAGCTCCTCCGAGAACGACTCGAGATCGGGGACGGGGGGGATGCGGCACTCGAGCCCGAGGTCCCGGGCGGCGTCCCGGGTGGTGGTGCCGAGCGCCCAGTGGGGGCAGCCGAGAGGCCGGCCGCCGGCGTGCTCGAGGTAGAGCCGGGCCGACCGTGGCGAGGTCAGGAGCACGGCGTCGCAGGCGGGATCCGGGGCGGGCAGCGTCCCCGGAGGCGCCGCCTCCATGGCGTAGACCACCACCGGCAGCGCCTCGCGGCCGGCGGCGGCCAGGGCCTCGGCCAGCTCGGGGCGGCGGTCGCGACCGCCG
>CAZKKP010000293.1:0-1118 GCA_964553295.1 uncultured Thermoanaerobaculia bacterium
TGACGATGAGGTTCGGCGCCGACCACAGCGGGTGGTCGTCGGGCAGGGGCTCGGGGTCGGTGACGTCCAGCCCGGCGCCGCCGAGCTCCCCCGCCTCGAGGGCGGCGATCAGGTCGTCGGTCAGCACGGTGCCGCCGCGGCCGAGGTTGACGAACAGGGCGTGGTCGGGCATCCGGCGGAATGCCTCGCGGTCGAACAGACCCCGGGTCTCCGGCGTCAGGGGCAGACAGTTGACGACCACGTCGGCCCGCGCCAGCAGTCGCCCGAGGTCCTCGGCGAGGGCCACCTCGGCAACGAACTCGGGGCCCTCCAGGCCGCGACTGCGGGTCGCCAGCACGGTCATGCCGGCGCCGTGGGCGAGCCGGGCAACCTCGGTGCCGATGCCGCCGAGGCCGACCACCAGCAGGGTCCTGCCGCGCAGCCGCAGCAGGTCGCCGTCGCCGCGGTAGCCGACGCGCTCCCAGCGGCCGCGGCCCTGGGCCACGAGGGCGCGGTCGAGGCGTCGGGCGAGGGCCCGCACCAGGGCCATGCCGTGCTCGGCGATCACCGGCGAGGCCAGGCGCTGGCCGTTGGTCAAGACGATCCCGCTTTCGGCGAGGCCGGGAATCACCACCTCGTCCTCGACCCCGGCCGAGGGCACCTGGGCCCAGCGCAGGTCCTTGCCGGCGGCGAGCACCTCGGGGGTGAGCAGGCCGATGACGGCGTCGGCCCCGGCGACCGCAGCCAACGCCTCCTCCGGAGTGGTGAAGGGCACGATCTCGATCCCCGGCGCGACCGCCCGCAGGGTGGCCAGCCGATCGGGCCACAGGTTGCGCCAGGCGACCCGGGTCGGCGGCTTCCAGCCGGGATCGTGCCGGCTCGGCGACGGGCCCTCCCGGAGGCCGGCCTCCTCGAGCAGCTCGCGGGGCGGCAGCCGACCGGACAGCTCGTCGACGACGTGCCCGACGAGGCCCGGCGGGAGGTCGGCGGCGGATCGCGCCGCAACGATCGCGCCGGGCTCGCGACCCGCCACCAGGTCCGACCACACCGCCGCCCGGAGGGCGCTCAGGGCCTCGCGCCGACGGGCGAGGAGCTCCGCCCCGCCGGCCTCGCCGCGGGAGGGCACCACCACCTCCGGG
>CAZKKP010000293.1:1128-5467 GCA_964553295.1 uncultured Thermoanaerobaculia bacterium
GGGGCGAGCCGCTCGAGTCGCTCGAGGACCCCGATCCATGCCTCGCTGTCGGTCTCCGCGCCGATCGCCGCGACCGGGCCGACGAGGTCGCCGGCCAGGAGCAGCCGCGGCCCGGGCAGCCAGAGGACCGCGTCGCCGCCGGTCACCGCCCGACCGAGGGCGAGCACCACCGCTCCGCCCGGCAGTTCGAGACGGTCCCTGAAGCGGACGGCCGCGGCGTCGGAGCGCCCTTCCGGAGCGAGGACCACACCCGCCGGCGCCCCGACTCCCCTCGCGCGGTCGCCGGTGTCGAGCCACCAGCGCACCGGCACGCCGCCGACGACCTCCTCGAGCTCGGCGCCGACCACGCCGCCGTCGACCAGCAGGCTACCGCCGTCGAGCAGCACGGCCACCGGCCAGCGGTCGCCGTGGACGTGACGGTGCTGGATGACTCCTTCGGCGACCGTGACCAGGGCCGGCGCCTCGGCGCAGGCCGCCACGGCGCACAGAACGGCCACCACACACAGGGCTGCACCAGATCGACGCATCGGAAGCTCCTTCGGCTGGACCCTCCGATTGTGACATGGTCGCGGGTCCTGAGTTGACGACCCCGGGACCGCTGAGTAGGCTCGGCGGCGTCGCGCCCCGGCGCCCGCGGGCGAACAGTCCGGCTGGCGGGGCGCGATCCCCGGCATGCTGCCGTCCGGGGCCCGAGGAGGAACCCATGGCCCGTCGACCACTGCCTGCTCTCGCCCTGCTCGGGCTGCTCACGACCCTCGTCCCGACGGTCACCGCCGCCGACGCCCCGGGCGAGGCCGCTCGCCGCAACCTGGCGGTGGACGACCTCTTCCGGCTGGCCCGGGTGGGCGACCCACAGGTCAGCCCCGACGGGCGCTGGGTCGCCTACACGGTGGACGCCTTCGACCGCGAGCTCGACCGCACCGAGACTCGGATCTGGATGGCGCCGACCGACGGTGGCGACCCGCTGCCGATGACGGCCGAGGGCGCCTCGGCGACCGAGCCGCGGTTCTCGCCCGACGGCCGCCACCTGTCGTTCCTGGCGGCGCGCAAGGTGCGCGAGACCGACGACGAGCCCACGACCCAGGCCTGGCTTCTGGACCGCCGCGGTGGCGAGGCCCGGCCGCTCACCGCGGTTCCCCAGGGGGTGTCGGCCGCCGAGTGGTCGCCGGACGGCCGTCGTCTGGTGCTGGTGGTCAAGGACCCCAGCCCCGAGGAGATCGAGAGACAGCGCCACACCAGCGAGGGCACGAAGCCCCGGCGCCCACCGACGCCGCCGCCGCACGTCGTCGACCGGCTGCAGTTCAAGCGCGACGGCGAGGGCTACCTGGACCGCCGCCGGACCCACCTTCACGTCTTCGACCTCGCTACCCGGTCGCTCACCCAGGTCACATCCGGCGACGCCGACGACCACAGCCCGGCCTGGTCGCCGGACGGGCGCTTCCTGGTCTTCGTCAGCAACCGCAGCGAGGACCCGGACGCCAGCCCGGACAGCAACCTGTTCGTCGTCGCCGCCGACAACCCGGACCAGGGTCGGACCATGATCCAGCTGACCCGCAACCCAGGACCCGACGAGCAGCCGAGCTGGAGCCCGGACGGCCGCTGGATCGCCTACGTCTCGAGCCCGCGCCCGGAGCTGCTGTGGTACGCCACCCAGCAGCTCGCCGTGCTGCCGGCGCCCGCCGCCGGCGCGGCGCCGGCCGAGCCGCGACTGCTCGTCGCGGAGCTCGACCGCAACGCCGCCGCACCGAGGTTCGCGCCCGACAGCTCGGCGGTGTACTTCCTGCTCGAGGACCGCGGCGAGCAGCACCTGGCGCGGATCGCCCTGGCCGACGGCGCACTTGGCCGGCCGATCGACGGCCCCCGCGAGGTGGGCGCCTTCTCGATCGGCGGCGGCCTGATCGCGGCGCTGATCAGCCAGCCGAAGCTGCCGGACGAGGTTTTCACCCTGGCGGTCGAGGCGGGCGGTCGGCCGGGAGCGCCGCGCCAGCTCACCACCGTCAACCGACGGGTGCTCGACGAGCTGCGCCTCGTCGACATGGAGAGGACTCGCTTCGCCAGCGCCGACGGCACGCCGATCGAGGGCTTCATGATGAAGCCGCCGGCCTTCTCGCCCGAGCTGCGCTACCCGGCGGTGCTGCGGATCCACGGCGGGCCGGTGTCGCAGTTCAGCATGAGCTGGTCCTTCGAGGCCCAGCTACTGGCGGCGCACGGCTACGTCGTGGTGATGGTCAACCCGCGCGGCTCTTCGGGCTACGGCCAGGACTTCTCCCGGGCGATCTTCGCCGACTGGGGAAACCTCGACGCCCGGGACGTGCTCGCCGGGGTCGACCACGCGGTCTCCCTCGGCTTCGTCGACCCGGAGCGGCTGGCGGTCGGCGGCTGGTCTTACGGCGGCATGCTGACCAACTACGTGATCAGCCAGACCACCCGCTTCAAGGCGGCAGTCTCCGGCGCCGCCGGCGCCCTGTGGACGGCCCACTGGGGCCACGACCACTACCAGCTCGAGTACGTCCTCGAGCTCGGCCTGCCGTGGCGCAACCGCGAGGTCTGGGAGCGCCTGTCGTCACCCTTCTACTCGGTCGAGAAGATCACCACCCCGGTGCTCTTCATGGGCGGCGCCCACGACTGGAACGTGCCGATCATCGGCTCGGAGCACATGTACCAGTCGCTGCGCGCCCTCGGCCGCACCACCCGGCTGGTGGTCTACCCTGGCGAGCCCCATGTCCTTAGGACGCCGAGCTACCAGAAGGACCGCCTCGAGCGCATTCTCGCCTGGTACGGCGAGCATCTCGGCAGCGGCGGCTGACGGCCGGTGCGGCCCGGGCTCAACGGATGTCGAAGGGGACCTCGATGCGCCGCTCCTCGAGCTCGACGACCAGCCGGTAGGGCCCCGGCTGCACGCCCTCCGACAGGTTGAAGTAGAGCAGCCCCTGACACATCCGGCGATGGTTGACGTGCACCGCCTCGTTGACCACATCGGTGCCGGGCAGCGGCATGAAGGAGAGGCTGCACTCGGCCCGGCTGCTGCGGGTGAAGTCCAGGGGCTCGGCGGCGATCACCGCCTCGCGGGCGGCCACGGCGATCTCGGAGTAGCGACCCGAGAACTCGCGGTGCGGCATCAGCCCGAGGCGCTGCCCCTGGGGGGTGCGCAGGGTCACCTTGTCGCGCCGGACCTCGGTGGTGGCGGACACCGTGCCGCCGATGCCGACCGGCAGGATCAGCCACGGGTCGCCGATCCGCTCGACGGCATGCCGGGTGCTGACCACGACCTCGATCTCGGGTCCGCGGTAGCGAACCAGGGTTTGGCCGGGCCGGTCGATCACTCCCTCGGTGTAGGACCGTGACGACGACGAGGGCGAGCTGGAGCAGGCCACCGTGGCGAGGGCCACCGTCGCCAGCATCAGGGGAAAGACTCGAGATCGGTGTTGCATGACGCCTCCTGTCACTGCGGACTACCACAGAACGGGCTCGCGATATTCCTGGACCGGCCCGGGATACACTGGTTCGGTGCGGTCCATCCTCAGGTACGGAGTAGCTCTCGCCGCCGCGATGCTCAGCGCGGCGCTGCTGCCCGGGAGCCCTGCGGCCGGCGACCGCACGGGGCCGCGCCAGCTCGCCACCCGCCCCTTCCGGCAGCTGGTCGTGGTGCCGGTGCACATCGGCGCCTCGGCCGAGCTCGACTTCGTGCTCGACTCGGGCAGCGCCTCCACCAGCCTCAACGACCTCGCGCTGGCCCGCTCCCTCGGCCTGCACACCCGGCCCCTCGGGATCGCCCGGGGCTTCGGCGGCGCCCGGCTGCCGGTGCTGTCGGCGCCGGACGTCGCCCTGTCGGCCGGGGGCGAGCTCCTGATGCGCGTCGACCTGGTGGTGCACCACGTCGAGGAGCTGCGTGCCGAGGTCGCCGGCCGCGAGCTGCACGGCCTGCTCGGCGCGGACCTGTTCCGGCTGTACGCCGTCGAGATCGACCCGGCACGCGGCGTCGTCGTACTCCACCCGCCGGCGACTCCGGTTCCTTTCGAAACCCTCGCCGAGCTACCCGTCGAGATCCACCACGGGCGGCCGCTGGTGCGCGCGGGGGTCACGCTGGAGGGTGGCCGACGGGCGTCCACCCTGCTGCTTCTGGACACCGGCGCCGAGGCCGCGCTGGTGCTTGTGCGTGGCGCCTCCCGGCGCCTCGCGGCGCCCGAGGACGGACCGCGAATCCGGGTCACCGGGATCGGCGGCGAGACCGAGGGGGTTCTCGCCCGGGTCGCCGCACTCGAGCTCGGCGGGGTCACCCTGGGACCACTCGAGGAGGCATTCGTCGACCGTGCCTCGCTGCCCACAACCCGCGAGCTGC
>CAZKKP010000294.1:0-5462 GCA_964553295.1 uncultured Thermoanaerobaculia bacterium
GTTGAAGATGTTGCTGCCGATCACGTTGCCCAGGGCGATGTCGGCCTGGCCGGCGAGGGCGGAACGAAGGCTGACCGCGAGCTCCGGCGCGCTGGTACCGTAGGCGACCACGGTAAGGCCGACGACCAGCGGCGAGACCCCGACCAGGGCCGCCAGCCGCGAGGCGCCGTGCACGAGCAGCTCGGCGCCGCCGACCAGCAGCACGAGGCCCACGGCAAGCAACAGCCAGGTCGCGAGGCTCATGGGCGACCCACTGCCCGGGCGACACCGCCTCGGCGGGGGTCGGCGACCCCGACCCAGTCACCGGTCGCCGGCTCGAAGACGAGCGCGTTGGCGCCTCCGAAGGCCGCCAGGTCGAACGGCCGGGCCGGAAAGAGCTGCCGGTAGACCTCCGGGAAGCCGCGCTCGACGAAGGCATCCGCAGTCCGCTCCGTGCGCGCGTCCACGACCTCGACGTAGACCCTGCGGTCGATCGGCCCTCCCCACAGCACGCGCGGCTCCGCCACCGCCCGGGCCAGGTCGAGGCCGCGATCGACCACCCCGTTCACCACCGAAACAATCGACGACGGGATGCGGTCGCTACCGGAGCTGCCCAGCGCGAGGACTGTTCCCTCCGGCGAGCGGAGGACCACCGGAGTCATCGACAGCGCCAGCAATGCCCCCGGTCGAAGCCGGGGCATCGCCTCGGGTCGGGCGCTGTCGACCCAACCGAGAAGGTTGTTGTACAGGAAACCGAGCTCGGGGTGGGCGCGCGCGGCGCCGAACTGGAGGCCGATCGACATCGACAGCGAGACCACCATGCCCGACCGGTCGGCGGCGACCAGGTGGGTCGTCCCGCCGGCGACCTGGATTGCCCTGACGACGCCGATCTCGTCGTCACGCAACGCCCGGTCGTAGCGGATCAGGCCCGCCATCGCCCGCGGAGTCACCGCGGCCCGAGTCGGCCCGTTGAGCCACGGCGGCCGCGACGCGGGTGTTGCCCCGCCCCTCATGGCGAGCGCGATGCGCACCGCCTCGACCTGCGCATGGTGGCGGTCAGGCCCGCCGGCGCACAGCGTCTCCCGGGGCAGGGCGTCGAGGATTTCGAACGCGCGCAACAGGTCGGTGCCGCCAGAAGGAAGTGGGGCCGCCACCACCCTCCATCCTCGATAGCTCGTCGAGGCCGCCGGCGTCTCGACCACGCGCACCCGGTGCAGGTCGAAGCGCCGCAGGGGGCCGCCATGGGCGACCATGTCGTCCTCGATGGCGCGGGCCATGCCACCACGATAGAGCTCGTCGACGCCATGCTCGGACAGCCTGCGCAACGTCGAGGCGAGGCGAGGGTTGGACACCCGGGCGCCGACCGGGGGAGGCTCGCCGTCGGCCCCGAGCAGCATCTCCGCCGCCACCGGCTGCTCGAGGACCCGGTCGCGGTACTCGACGAGCGCCTCGTGATGGAGCCTCGAGACGACGTGGCCGCGCTCGGCACAGCGGATCGCGGCGGTCAGCACCTCGCTCCAGCCCAGACGGCCGAACCGACTGTGGAGGCGCCCGAGGACGGCCGCCGCGGTCGGCACCGAGACCGTCGGGTAGCCCCACGGCCGCTGCGCAGCGTGAAGCTCGGCCACTGCGTCGCCGTCGACGAGCACGGGCACCGTCGGCGCCCCTTCGACCACCACCGCCGAGCCGTCGCGCCGGACCACCAATGCCACGGCCGCCCCTCCCAGGCCTCCGCCGCCCACCTCCGACGCGCTGATCGCGAAGGCGGCCGCCACTGCCGCGTCGACCGCGTTGCCCCCGGCGGCAAGGGCCTCGACGCCGGCCTCTGCCGCCTCGAGACTGCCGGCCACGACGAGACCCTCCGGCGACCTCGCCTCGACCGTGGCAAGCTGCGCCGGAAGCCGATCCGGCGGCAACGGCTCGCCGAGACGCTCCGCCGTGCCGCAAGCCGCTGCCAGAACCACCAGCGCGGCCGCCAGGCCCGCCCCGAAGCCCCACCGAACCCACCCGACCATGCTCGGCACCCTACACCGCCCGCCACGGACCGAACACCGTCGACCTGCCGTCACGACGACAACGGCCGACGAAACGTGCGCCGACCGGTGGCAGGCCGCCTGATGTCAGAGCTTCGAACACGGGTTGCCGATCGCCTTTCCCTGGACGGCACCGTCTCCAGCGGCGAAGGTCGCGCTGGGCGACACCCCAGGTCGCGGCACGTCGTCAGGTCGACCCGGCCACGAGAGCGTTCTCCGGCCCCGGGCCTGCAACGGTAACAGGCTGCCCCTCCAGGACGATTCCAGGCGCCTCGGGCGCCACCCCGGGGCGGTCGGTCTGACCGCCACGCCCTCAGCCCTCGACGACTCTCCATGGCGCAAGGCACGAACACATGCAGCAGAGTCAGCATGTTGCCATCGGCACCGCCTGGCGTCGCCAGAAAAATCCGCTGCAACCGCCCTCACCCTCTTGATTCTTCGCGCGAGACGGTCAACTCTCTCCACATCGGCGACTGCCGACGGGGGAGTGCAGGGTGAGCGACAACGAAATGATCTGGTTCGGGATGCTCGAGGCGGGCGCGTCGAGCAGCCCGGTGGCCCGCGACCATGAGCTCGACACCGGAAACCCGGCCACGGTGTATCTCTTCAACCTCCGACGGGGCGCCATCGGCGAGTACCGGCGCGACATCGTCGAGGCGAAGCTGCGCGACCTCACCGCCGAGGAGGATCATCTCCGGGCCGAGATCGATGCCGCCTTCGCCAGGGCGCGCAGTGGCTTCACGCCGCGCCGTCAGCGATTGCTCCGGGCGTCCGAGCCCGCCCGCAGGTCCGAGCCCCGGGAGGCCGAGCCGGACCTCGACGAGATGCCGGAGCCGCCGGAGCTGGGCGACGAGGAGCCGCTGCTCGACGCAGAACCGGACCTCGACGACGACGACGAGCTCGACGAGTGATCGCCGCGCCACAGGGCGACCCGCCGCACGGCCGGGATCTGGGCGGTCACCGCCCCCTCTGAAGCGGCGCGCAGGACCGCCCCGGGGTCCACCACCCGGCTGCCGCAGAGCACCTCGAAGCCGAGCTCGAGCAGCGCCGGTACGAGAGGCGTCGACGGTCCGAGCAGGATGCTGAAGGCGTCCGGGCGGAGGTGCTCCAGGATCCCTTCGAGAGTTCCGTTGAGGAGGGTCGTGGCGGTGACCGCAACCACGTCGGCCGTCGGGAGCAGTTGCTCGATGTCTGACTCGTCGAGATCTCCGACCTCACCCCGGGCTCGGCGCTCGAACACCATCAGCTCGCGGCACCGGGGACGCAGCCGCTCGACAAACGGGAAGCGGCCGATGACCGCCACCCTGCACCTCGCGCCGCGCTCCCCGAGGATCGCCTCCGCGTTCTGCCCCTCGACCACTCCTGCGGGCTCGGGGAGCAGCGCGTTGACCGTCGCCAGGCCGACCGCCGCCTCGGCCGGCGAGCTCGAGCGAAGCAGCCCGGTCAGCTCGAGGGGCGAGCGCGAGCCAAGGGCGCCGGCCCAGCTGATCGGCGGCCGCTGGTGAGGGTCGGACTCGCGCGCCATCGACGACGCCATGCCGCAGCCCAGCGTGGTGTGGACGACGGTCCAGAACGGCCCGACCCGGACCTCGAGGAGGCCGGCCGAGGCTGCTTCCGCGGGCAGACAACCGAGCACCAGGTCCGCGAGGCCCTCGCTCACCTCCGCAGTCTACGCCAGCCGAGCCTCACGACCACGCGCTCGTGTCGCCGCTCTCGAAACCGTCGTCGAAGATCTCCTGCTCGAGGTAGCTCGCGTCCTGGCCGGTGTCGTTGGAGGAGTCCGGATCGACCACCCCGGGGCCCGGGGACACGCTGACGGCGTAGTACAGGACGCCGCTCGCCGTCGGCGCCACCGAGCCCTGGACGGTGTAGACCACCGTCCCCCCTGGAGGCAGGCTGGGGGCGTCGCTCAGTCGTCCCGCGCCGGAGGAGGCGCCGCACGACGCACCGCCGGCCGCGGCGCACGTCCACCCGGAGATCGTCAGGTCCGCGTCCGGTGCGTCCGACACCGACGCCGCAGGGGCGCCGTGGGGCCCGTGGTTGACCACGGTGGCGGTGTAGGTCGTCTGGGATCCCGGAGGGACGTAGCAGGCGCCATCGGTCACCGTCACCCCGAGGTCGGCCTGATGCACGATCACGTCGACGTCCGTCGCTGAGTCGTTCGCCGGGTTAGGGTCCATGAGCCCGGGGGCGGACACCGTTGCGGTGTTCGACAGCGTGCCCGGCGGCACCAGGGCAAGGGTGCCACTCGCGGACACCGTCACCACCGCCCCGGCCTGCAGGTCCACCAGGATGTCGAGATTGCCCGTACCCGCCGCCACGGAGCAGCTCGAGGAGGGAGGCCCGGCGTGGGGGATGCACGTCCAGCTCACCCCGGTCAGGGCGGCCGGGAACAGGTCAGCGAGCCTGGCGCCGACGATGTCCGCCGGACCGAGATTGGTGGCGACGATGGTGTAGACGATGGTGTCTCCGGGCACGACCTGGGTGACTCCGTCGGTCTTGGTCACATCCAGGTCCGCCTGGGTCGGACACCCGGTGGAGAAGGCGGTGATGAAGGTACCCCAGTTGGCCAACGGCGGCGGGGCTATGAACTTCGAGTGCTCCCCCAGGTACCAGGTGGTGTCGCCGTCGGGTCCGGATGTGGCCCCGGTGTAGTCGCCCCAACGGTAGGGGCCCGTCTCCCATGTCGAGTACGGGACGTCACCCGGCCGCACCACGAACTCGGCCTGGACGGTACCCGGCGGGTCGGAGGCGAGTCTCCCGGTCACGAAGACCGCGGGAATCGTGGTCGTCGAGGTCAGTGTGTAGCCGAGGGTCATGTCTCCGCAGTGGTTCACCGCCAGGTCGGGGAACAGCCGGAAGGCGTCCTGGCTGACCACGACCCCGGCCTGGACCACCGCCGGCACCGTCGGGTCCAGCTCCGCCCAGCGCACCGCATCGACCACCCCGAGGCCGGGGTTCATCGACAGGCTGTGCGTCATCCACACGCGCCCGTTGCGATACTCGGCGTCGAGCACCCGCCAGTCGTTGTCCTGGATGGTGATGCTGCTGCCGGCCTGGGGCGCGTCGACGGGATAGCTCGCAGCGACGCCGGTCGCGGCGGCGAGGTCGACGAGGCCCACCTGAGTGAAGGTGTTGCCGCCGAACGGATCGCTCCACGACCACACACCGAAGAGATCGCCGTTGTAGGGGCCGTCGGTCAGGACGTAGTGCGGGCCGCCCACCGGCCACGTACCCTGCGCCCAGCCATGGGCGTTCATCGGTTGGGGCGTGCTCTCCGAACCGGTGGACTGCTTGACCGGAAAGGGCAGCGGAAGACCTCCTGCCATGGCCAGCTTGTCGATCGCCCACACGTCGCCACGCAAGAAGCTCATGGCCGAGTCGAACATGTTCGCGCCCATGTAGATCGCGTGCTCGCCAGCGCCGGCGTGCGGGTAGTCGAAGAACTCG
>CAZKKP010000295.1:0-1276 GCA_964553295.1 uncultured Thermoanaerobaculia bacterium
ACGAAGGCGAGGCCGTCTTGGGAGGCGAAGGGGCCGAGGCGGAAGGTCTCGGCGAGGGCGCCTGAGGGGTCGTAGACGCGGACCCAGATCTCGGAGTGCAGGGTGACGGGGTTGCTGGGGGGCTCGCCGATGGTGACTGGCGGGCTGAGGCCGCCGAGGGTGTCGGCGGGGTAGCTGCCGACGGTGGCCGGGGCGACGGCGGTGTTGACCAGGACGGGCGAGACCACCCAGGGGGGGCCGGTCTGGACGGTGGGCAGGGCGCCGGGGTCGGCCCAGATGGTGGCCAGGCCGTCCGACGGGATCGTGACGTGGAAGAGCTCGGGGCGGACCTGGCCGCCGGGGGCGGCGACGGTGGAGGTGGCGAAGCGCCAGTTGACCGGGCCGTCCTGGTAGGGCACGCCGCCGGCGTCGCGGACGCCGCCTGCGAAGTGGGCCAGGAAGCGGTAGCCCGCGGGAAGTGCGAGGGCGGGCTGGAAGAGGACGGTCGTGCCGTTGGCGAGGCTCACCGTGCCCGGGACGTAGGCGCCGGTGCCGCGGCCGGAGGCGTCGGCGACCTCGAGGCTGAGGGTCCCCGCCCCCACCGTGGCCGGGTCGAGGGCCTCGGAGAAGTGGACCGCCAGGTGGGCGCCGACGGTGACGTCGAGAGCGCCGTCCGGCGGCTGCAGACCGGTGACGGTGGGCGGTACCGGGATGACCGTGAGGTCGACCACCACCACCTCGCCGGCAGCCAGGGCCGGCACCGCGGCGGTGGCGCGCTCGTCGAGGCTGGGATGCTGGGCGCTGAGCACCGCGCCCGCAGCGGTCGGCACCGGGACGGCGTAGCGCCCGCCGGGCCGCGAGAGATCCGCGGTACCCAGGCCGGTCGCCGTCACCCGGCTGTCGGCCAGCCCGAGGCCGGAGGCCGAGCGCACGAAGCCGGTTGCATAGCCGATGGGTTCCTGTGCGACAAGAACCAGAAACAGACCTTCGCGGACGATGCCTTCCAGCGGCAGCTCGGATCCCGCCGCTTCCGGAGCGCCGACCAGGCGCTCCCCAGCTGATCCAGCCACACCCGAGCGACCCATCCGGCTCGCGAGCCGGGCATACCCGCCCCGTCCATCGACGGGGTATTCGATCCACTCGCCGAGGATGACCGTGGCATCCGTCGCCACACCCACCGGCACCGGCGTCTTCAGCGTCGCCTCGCGAGCCAGCGTCCGCCCGTCGAGGTCGATTCGCACCGCGGCCACCGTGTCGAAGCCCACCACGACCGGCAGCGCCGCGATCTCGTCCGCCG
>CAZKKP010000295.1:1286-5450 GCA_964553295.1 uncultured Thermoanaerobaculia bacterium
CGGCACCGCCCCCTCAGGCACCACCAGCTCGACCCCGTCCGCCGAGGTCACCGTGCCTCCGGTCGCACCGACCGTCTGCCCCCGCTCGAGCGTCTCCGGGAACGGGAACACCTTCACCGTCTCCCAACCGACCTCGAGCAGCACCTGCGCCGCCCTCGGTGACGGAGACACGACAAACTCCGCCGCCCCCTCGTACCCTGCCTTCATCTGACAACGGACAACGGACAACTGAGAACCAAACACCCCTTCCCCGCACCGATACAGCAGCACATCCCCCACCACCGGCGCCTCCAGCAGCACGCCGCCGTCGGCCAAGACAAGCCGCTCCTCCAGCCATGCCTGGACGGCGAGGCCGGAGGGCCAGGGGGTGAGGCTGTCGGCGGAGGCGACCTCGAGGCGGGCGGTGGCGCGGCCGGTGGGTAGCACCGAGGGCGGGTCGACGGTCAGGGTCGCGGTGAGCTCGGGGAGGTCCTCGGGCAGGGGCGAGCCGGCCAGGGCGTGGCCGGCGCCGGGCTCGGGACGGGGCGGCTGGTCGCCGGCGTCAGGCACGAGGAGGGCGACGGCGCCGGGGCCGACGGGCTCGAGGCGTGCGATCAGGCCGCCGGCGACGGGGAGCACCTCGGGCTCGGGCAGGGTCAGCCAGGCGCCGGAGGGGGCGTGGTAGCGCACCGCGACCAGCTCGTCGCCGAGCTGGTGCCAGCCCGGCAGGGGCAGCTCGAGGCGCACTCCTCCCGCCGCGAAGGCCGTCGCCTCGCCCTCGGGCAGGGCGACGCCGTCTGCGGTCGCAAGGCGCAGCTCGGCGACCGCGGCGGGGGTCCAGCCCAGGGGCAGCAGGTCGGGCAGGCCCTGGCCGGAGCGCGGGGTCAGCGTCACGGTGAGGGGCTCGCTTGCCGCCACGGCGTTGGGGTCGAAGACGACGTTGAGGGTCGGGATCCCGGGATGGGCGAGGCTGCCGCCCGAGACCGGGTCGAGCACGCCAGCGGGCTCGGCCAGTGGCGTCAGCCGGCTGTCGAAGGTGACCGCGCCGACGCCGGGCTCGAGACCCAGGCGGCGGTGGACCCGGGTGCGGCCCGGCGCCGACAGCACCAGCACGTAGCGGCCGGGGGCGACGTCGCCCACCAGGGTGAAGCGGCCGCGGGCGTCGGTGACGGTGGCGGCGATGGCGTTGGCCTCGCCGCCGGCGGCGACCGTCCCGGGCAGGGCGCTGCCCGCCACGTAGAGGGCGGCGACGGCATTGGCCAGCGGCCGGCCGCTGGCGTCGTCCCATGCCTCGCCGTAGAGGAAGCCGCCCTCCAGACCGCCCGCCCCGGACGGGAAGAGCACGGTCTCGAAGACGCCGGCCGTCACGTTGCCCTCGGGGTCGGCCAGCGGCGGCCCGACCGCGACCCGCACCGGCGCGCCGCGCCACCAGGCGTCGGCGCCCTGCTCCAGGGTCAGCTCGAGCACCGTGTTGCCGGCCGCCAGGGACAGCTCCCCCCCGTGCTCGACGCCGTCGGCGTCGGACAGCCGGAGCGAGCTGCCGAGGACCGCGGTGGCCGGTTCGACCGGCTCGGACAGGGTGACGCGGAGCACGCCGGCGACCCGGTCCAGCTCCACCCGCTCGACCGTCGGGCCCTCGCAGTCCAGCCGGATCACCGCCCGGGCCGCCGCCCCCTCCCGGCCGTCCGACGCCACCACGGCGACCTGCAGCAGGTGGTAGCCGGGGCCGATCAGGGGCAGCTCGAAGGCGAACGCGCCGCCGCCGTCAGCCAGAGCCGTCAGCGTGAGCGAGCCGTCGCGCAGCCGCACGGTCGCCCCCGGGCTCGCGGTCCCGGTCACGGCCAGGCGTGACGCGCACACCACCTCGGGCAGGGGCGCCAGCACCGGCGCGGCGCCCACGCCGCCGAGAGCGGTCTGGAAGACCGCGGCCTCGGGGTCGAGGAGGGGGTGGCCGGCGAGGTCGAGGATGCCCTCACCCGCCGCCAGGCGGTAGCTCTCGCCCTCGGCCAGGCGTGCCGCCGGCGCCAGGGCGACCGCCGTGCCGGCGGTGGTGCGCGCGACCGCGGTCGCGGTCGAGGTCGCCAGGCGCTCGAGACCCAGGCCGTCGGCGCCGGCCAGCGACGCGAGCCGCACCGGCTCGGAGAAGACCGCGAAGAGCAGCGTGTCCGGGTCGACGGCGGTGGCGCCGTCGGCCGGAATCAGCTCGAGCAGCTCGGGCGGGGAGCTGTCGCGCACGACGGTGCGCAGGGTCTGGGCGCGGGCGCCGCCGAGCTCGGTCACCTGGGCCACCAGGGTCCGGGCGCCGTCCTCGGTGGGCGCCGGGACGCTGACGCTGAAGGCGGTGTGGAAGCGGCCGGAGGCATCCGGGCCCTGCCAGCTCACCAGGTGGGGCTCGAGGCCCTCGCCGTTGACGGCGACCTGGGCGCCCTCGGCGGCCCAGGCCTCCCCCGAGACCATGATCGGGTCGACGCTCGAGCCGTCGAGCAGGACGAGGCCGGCGGGCTCGGCGAGCACGATGGCGGGGTAGACCGGGTCGTAGGTGACCCAGACCGCGACGACGCCCTCGTGGCCCATGGGGTGGTCCAGGGCGCTGACGCGGACCTGCTGGGGCTCGCCGGCGAGGCCGGGGTCCAGCGCCACAACGGCGGCAAAGGCGCCGGTGACGGGGTCGACCGCGAGCGGCGCGACGCCCGCGGGGGTCGCGACCGAGACCTCGCCCAGATGCGGCTCGGTGGTCAGGTCCACCACCCCGGCCACCCGCACCGTCGCCTGACCCGAGCCGTCGGGGCCGAGGACGGCGCCGCTTGCGGGCTCGGTGAGGCGGAGCTGGGGCGCCCGGGTGTCGCGCCAGACCACGACCCGGTCGCGGCCGAGGCGGCCGGCAGCGTCGACGGCGGCGGCAGACAGGACGTTTGGACCCTCGGCGAGGTCGAGCTGGGCGGCGAAGGCGCCACTGGCCGGGTCCACCGTCAGCTCGGCGCCGTTGAGCAGGACGCGGGCGGTGGCCGGCTGGACGGTCCCGCTCACGGCGGCCTTGCGGACGTCCAGGCGGGCGCCGTCGGCCGGCGCGGTGAGCTCGACGACCGGGCCGGCGCCGCCGAGACGCTCGACGGTGAGCCCATCCTCGGCGGTCGCCCCGGCGGCGTCGGTGCAGACCACGGTGAGCACGTTCTCGCCGATCGCAAGCAGCGGCACGTCGCCGGCGACAAACGTGCCGTCGGCCAGGGCCGCGTCGAGCTCGAGGGGGTCGCCGCCCGCGGTGGGCACGCGCACCACCACGCGCACCGCGTCCCGCACGTCGCCGCGCAGGGTCACCCGGTCCTCGGCGACGGCGGTCCCCGAGGCGGGCTCGAGGGAGGAGATCGCACAGCCCGAGCCGCCCACCACCAGGCTCCGCTCGAGCCGGCTCGAGTTGCCGGCGAGGTCCGTCGCCACCACCTCGAGCAGGTGGCCCCCTGGAGACGTGATCTCGACCTCGAGCGTCGCCTCGGCGGCGGGCACGAGGGCGCCGTCCAGACGCACCAGCGGCGGCTCGGGCTCGGAGTCGTCGTCGCTGACGCTGATCTCGACCGTCACGCCGCTTGGGAACACCGCGCCCTCGGCCAGGGGCTGGCCGTCGACGGTCAGCGCCACCCGCGGCGGCGTGCGGTCGCAGACCACGGTGACGGTGGCGTGGCCGGTGCGGCCGTGGTCGTCGGTGGCGGCCACATCCAGGGTGTTGCTGCCCGCCGCCAGCGGCACGTCGAGCACCCGGAAGCTGCCGTCGTCGGCCAGGGGCACGACGATGCCGGCCACGGTGACGGTCCCGTCGGCGGTGACGCCGGGGCCACCGAGCACGACGCCGGCGACGTCGACCGCGGCGCGGGCCACCACCGCCCCGTCCGCGGGCTCGGTGACCAGCACCTGCGGCGCGCCCGAGCGCACCGTGACCGCGACGGTGTCGGTCGCCGTGCGGCCGGCGCCGTCCACCGCGATCGCCACCAGCAGGGTGAGGCCGTCAGGGTCCAGGGGCACGTCGGCGGCGGTGAAGCTCGCCCCGCTCACCGTCGCCGGCACGCCGTTGACGGTGACCGTGGCGACCGCGCCGCTGAGCGTGCCGGCGACCGTCGCCACCGCCTCGGGCAGCACCGCACCGTCGGCGGGCGACGTGATGACCACCGTCGGCGCCGCCTCGAGGTCGACGCG
>CAZKKP010000296.1:0-3505 GCA_964553295.1 uncultured Thermoanaerobaculia bacterium
TCGCCACCCTGGTGGTCAACAAGCTGCGCGGTACTCTCCAGGTGGCCGCCGTCAAGGCGCCGGGCTTCGGCGACCGCCGCAAGGCTATGCTCGAGGACATCGGCATCCTCACCGGCGGCAAGATGATCTCCGAGGACCTCGGGATCAAGCTCGAGAACGTCACATGGGACGACCTCGGCAGCGCCAAGAAGATCGTCGTGTCCAAGGACGACACCACCATCGTCGTCGACGACGACGACCCGACCAAGCAGGAGGCGGTGCTCGGCCGCGTCCAGCAGATCAAGCGCCAGATCGAGGACACCACCTCCGACTACGACCGCGAGAAGCTCCAGGAGCGCCTCGCCAAGCTGGTCGGCGGCGTCGCCCAGATCAAGGTCGGCGCGGCCACCGAGACCGAGATGAAGGAGAAGAAGGCACGCGTCGAGGATGCCCTGCACGCCACCAAGGCGGCCGTCGAAGAGGGCATCGTGCCCGGCGGCGGGGTCGCCCTGCTGCGGGCGATGGACGTGGTCGACAAGGTCGTCGCCGAGAACACCGGCGACGTCCAGACCGGCGCCAAGATCCTGCTCCGGGCCCTCGAGGAGCCGACCCGCCAGATCATCATCAACACCGGTATCGACGAGGCTGCGGTCATCGTCCGGGAGATCCGCGCCAAGAAGGGCCCGATCGGCTACAACGCCGCCACCAACCAGATCAGCGACCTCATCAAGGACGGCGTCATCGACCCCGCCAAGGTGACCAAGAACGCGCTGCTCAACGCGGCCTCGATCGCCGGCCTGCTGCTGTCCACCGAGGCGCTGGTTTGCGAGATTCCCGAGAAGAGGAAGGACAGCCCGATGCCCGGCCACGGCGGCATGGGCGACATGGACTTCTGATCCACTTCCCTTCGAGCTTCCTCCTCGGCCCGGGCCTCGCGCCCGGGCCGTTCTTCTTCTCCCCATGGGCCGGGCTCGACCTCGATCGCCGGAGGGGCGGTCGGAGAGAGCTTGGACGACTTCAGGACGAATCTCCCAGGCCAGGAGAGGTGCGACAATGTGCGCCGTGGACCCCGCCGGCGCCACGCCCGCGAGATTCGGCACGGTGCTCGGCGTGGCGCCGGGCGGGGTCGCGGTGTACTCGTCGCACTACCCGTCGGCCGACCCGGCCGAGCTGCCCGACCGCCGCGCTTACCGTCACCATCTCGACGGCCTGTACATGGGCTACAAGTGGCAGTGCGTCGAGCTGGCCCGTCGATTCCTCTACCTCAACTTCGGCCATGTCTTCGCGGACGTCGGCATGGCCTACGAGATCTTCCGGCTGCGACACGTCCGCCGGGTCCGGGACGGCCGGCTGCTGCCGCTCGTCTCCTTCCGCAACGGCTCGAGGAGGCGGCCCGAGCCGGGCTGCCTGCTGGTCTGGGACGAGGGCGGCGACTTCGACGCCACCGGCCACGTCGCGGTGGTCACCGAGGTCGCCGACGACCGCATCCGGTTCGTCGAGCAGAACGTCGACAACTGCCTCTGGCCGGCAGGACGGACCTGGTCCCGGGAGCTGCCGGCGCAGCAAGACGCCGACGGCGGTTACCACGTCCGCTGCTCGGGCGCCGGCACCTCGATCCTGGGCTGGGTCATCCAGACCCTCGACGACCGCCACGCCGAGCCGCCAGCCGCACCCGACCCCCGTCTGCTGGTGCTCCGGTGCGAAAGGGTGCCCGACCACGGCCAGGCCGGTCGGCCCTGGCTCGACCTGTCGCGGCCCGAGGAGGCGGCCTACCTCGCCGCTTCAGGCGGCCACAGGCTCGCCAGCCGCGACGACGACCAGCATCTCTTCTTCGTTCTCCCGGAGACCGCCGCCCGCGAGCTCCGCCACGCCACCAACGAGCTGCACGCGATGTTCCTCCACGCCACAGGCCAGGTGCTCGACGACGACGGAATGCTGGCACGCTTCAACATCCCGCGGTCGCTGTGGCCGCGGCTGCGCTGGTCGTGGAACAACCGACGCCACCAGCTGGTCACCGGACGCTTCGACTTCGCCCTTTCCGAGTGGGGCCTCAAGCTCTACGAGTACAACGCCGACTCCGCGGCCTGCCACCTCGAGTGTGGTCGACTGCAGGGCCGCTGGGCGGCCCACTTCGGCTGCCACCGTGGCCGCGACGCCGGCGCCGACCTGTTCGAACGGCTGGTGTCCGCCTGGCGCGGCGTCCCGATCTCCGGACCGATTCACCTCATGCTCGACCGCGACCCCGAGGAGCGCTACCACACCCTCTTCATGAGGTCCGCCCTCGAGGCCGCCGGATGGCAGTGCCGCATCCTCGACGGGCTCACCGGCCTCGGCTGGGACCGAGACGGACGGGTGGTCGACCCCGACGGCGTGGTCGTCCAACGGGTGTGGAAGACCTGGGCGTGGGAGACCGCCCTCGAGCAGCTCCGCGCCGGGATCGAGGGCCCGTCGGCGGCGCCATCGCCGGGCCGCGGACCGGGTCGCCCTCCGCGGCTCGTCGACGTCCTGCTCCACCCCGAGGTGGTGGTGCACGAGCCGCTGTGGACCCTGATCCCGAGCAACAAGGCGATCCTGCCGGTGCTCTGGCAGCTGTTCCCCGACCACCCCTACCTGCTCAACTCCCGCTACGAGCCCGACGCGGCCTTGCGCGCGACGGGTTGGGTCGCCAAACCGATCGCCGGCCGAGCCGGGGCGAACGTACGCATGGTCGCCCCCGGCGAGAGGCTGCTCGCCGAGACTGACGGCCGCTACCAGGACCAGGATCAGGTCTACCAGGAGCTCTTCCCCTTGCCGGTCGTCGACGGTCGCCACGTCCAGGTCAGCACCTTCCCGGTGGACGGCCGCTACGCCGGCTGCTGCGTGCGCGTCGACCCGACGCCGGTGATCACCGCCTCCAGCGACGTGCTCCCACTGCGCATCGTCGAGGACGGGCGCTGAGTCGCCGGGTCGCATGGCGGCCGCGCCGCCAGGGTGCGGCGCGAGCGGTACACTGCGGCCCGCGATGCGACGCCTCCAACTGGTCGAGCTGCACGACACGCGCTGGTTCCCCGGGGTCTGGCGCGACCTGGTCACCGACTTCCTCGCTCACTACGCGGCCTTCTTCAGGCCCTACAGCGGGGTCGTCGACGTGCTCGCCGAGGCGCTCGAGCGCTCCGGCACGACCCGGATGGTCGACCTCGGCGCCGGCGGCGGCAGCACCGTGCTCGAGCTCAAAGCGCCCCTGGACCGGGCCCTCGGCCGGCCGGTGACCGTCGTACTCACCGACAAGTACCCCAACCACGGCGCCTTCAGCGGGATCGTGGCACGCCATCCCACGGAGGTAGAGGCGGTCGCCGAGCCGGTGGATGCGACTGTGGTGCCGGTCGAGCTGGTGGGCTTCCGCACCATGTTCTCGAGCTTCCACCACTTCGAGCCGCCGGTCGCGCGCGCGATCCTCGCCGACGCCGTCCGCCAGGGACGCGGCATCGGAGTGTTCGAGTACACCGAGCGGCGGCTCGTGCGCTGGCTGATGCCCCTGATCCTGATC
>CAZKKP010000296.1:3515-4267 GCA_964553295.1 uncultured Thermoanaerobaculia bacterium
TTCCTCCGCGCTTCGCTCGGCGGCAACTTCCTCCTGGTGCCCCTGATCCTGATCCCCGCACTGATCTGGAGCCTGACCCCGTTCATCCGGCCCTTCGCCTGGCGGCGGCTGCTGTGGACCTACCTCCTCCCGGTGGTCCCCCTGGTGGCCCTGTGGGACGGCTTCGTCTCGGTGCTGCGCAGCTACACCCCGGAGGAGCTCACCGCCCTCGTCGACTCGATCGAGGACGGCGGCTTCCGCTGGCAGGTCGGTCGGGCGCCGTCGGTCTGGCCGTGCCGCGTCACCTACCTGGTCGGGACGCCGCAGACGGCGGACGGCCGACCGGACGCCACCCCGGCGTCCTCCCGGTAGCCTGGTCAGAGTCTGTCGGACTCGACGACATGGGCGCCCGGCTGACCCTCGAGCACGCCTTCGAGCAGCGCCCGGGCGACCGCGGTCGTCGGCGCCGGCCGGCAGCGGCGCGGGATCAGGGGCCGCATGAGCTGCAGACCCTCGCCGCGTTGTCCATCGCTACTCCTCCTCCACTGCGACCATTGCACCACTGTTCACCGCTCCGAGGTGCGCTGAGGTGGTGATCGCGGCTGGGCGTGCTTCGCGGGCGCACGATCCGGGACCGTCAGCCGCCGAGCGGGAGGGTCGCGAGGTAGGCGTCGGCCGAGGCCAGACCGTCGGCGGCGGCCGAGGTGATACCGCCGGCGTAGCCCGCCCCCTCGCCGATCGGGTACAGGCCGGCGGCGGTCGGCGACTGGCGG
>CAZKKP010000296.1:4277-5446 GCA_964553295.1 uncultured Thermoanaerobaculia bacterium
CGGCCCGCCACGTCGCGCAGGATGCGGACCGGCGCCGAGGTCCGGGTCTCGACCCCGACCAGCAGCGCCTCGGCGCACACCAGCCCGCGCATCCGCCGCTCGAAGACCTCCAGCCCGGTCGCCATCCCGTCGACCACGAAGGCGGGAAGCAGCTCGTGCAGCGGCGCCGCTCGCACCGGGTTGGGCGACGAGCACTCGGGCAGGGAGTCGCTCGGCCGGCCGGCGAGGAAGTCGACGAGCCGCTGCGCCGGCAGGGCGTGGCAGCCGCCGCCGGGGTTCGCGGCCGACGCCGCCGCGGTCTCGAGATCGCGCTGCCAGCTCATCCCGCGGAGCAGCCCGCCGTCGGCAGGCAGATCCCCCTCGGCGACGTTGACCACCATCGCGGCGTTGGAGAAGCCGCCGCGATGGCCGTGGTTCGACATGCCGTTGGACACCACCCCGTCGGGCTCGGTGGCGGCGTTGAGCACGTAACCGCCGGGGCACATGCAGAAGGAGTAGAGCGCCCGCTGAGCCTCTCCCCGGCCGAGCTGCCAGGTGTGGGCGAGGCGGTAGCCGGCGGCCCCGAGGCGGGGATGGCCGGCGTGGCGGCCGAGCTGGATGCGGTCGACCACCGCCGCCGGGTGCTCCAGCCGGGCGCCCACCGCGAGCTCCTTGAGCGCCATGGCGACGCCGAGCCGGTCGAGCTCGCGGTAGAGGTCTCGCGCCGAGTGGCCGCCGGCGAGCAGCACCGCGCTCGCCTCGAGCCGGGCGCCGTCCTCCAGGACGACGCCGGTGACCCGGCCGCCGCCCATCTCCAGGCCGGCCACCCGGCTGCGGAAGCGCACCTCGACGCCGCGCTCGCGGAGGTCCTCGACGAGCAGGTGGATCGCGCGGCGGATCCGGCTCGAGCCGAGGTGCGGGTTGGCCAGGTACCGGATCTCCTCGGGCGCGCCGAAGCGCACCAGGGTGTCCATGATGAAAGGAATGTACGGCGAGCGGATCCGGGTCATCAGCTTGCCGTCGCTGTAGGCGCCGGCGCCGCCCGCGCCGAAGCCGAGGTTCGAGCGCGGGTCGAGCACGCCCGAGCGCATGAAGCGGGCCATCGTGACCACGCGGTCGGGCATCGCCTCCCCCTGCTCCAGCAGGACGGGTGGAACGCCGGCCGAGGCCAGCCGCAGCGCGGCGAACAG
>CAZKKP010000297.1:0-5425 GCA_964553295.1 uncultured Thermoanaerobaculia bacterium
GTTGACGATCTCGGGGACGTCGATGCCGGTGGTGAGCAGGTCGACGGTGACCGCGATGCGCGGGTCGCGCTCGTTCTTGAAGCGGCGGATGAGCTCGTTGGGCCGGTCGGTGTTGCCGGTGATCTTGGCGACGGCGTTGTCGTCGATGCCGCCATAGGCCTCGTCGAACGCCTCCTTGAGCAGGCCGACGACCATCTCGGCGTGGTGGTCGGTGGCGCAGAAGACCAGGGTCTTGCCCGGCAGGTCGGGGTCGACGTGGCGCGCGAGCTCGGCGCAGACGACCCGGTTGAAGCTCTCGGTGACGACGGTGCGGTTGAACTGGTCGACCTCGAAGTCGAGCTCGTCCGGGGTGCGCCAGAGCTCGAGCTGGCCGAGGCTGGGGTCGTACAGGGTGACGGCCTCGCCCGCCGCCCAGTGGATGCCCTCCGTGGCGAGGCGGGTGGTGATGCGGATCGGCGGCTCGTGGTCGACGAGGAAGCCGTCGAGGACGGCGTCGCGGTAGGAGTACTGGTAGACCGGCTCGCCGAAGATCTCGGTGGTGTGCAGGGCGGGGGTGGCGGTGAGGCCGATGCGCACGGCGTCGAAGTGCTCGATCACCCGGCGGTAGGTGGAGAGGTAGTCGGCCTCGGAGCGGAAGGCCAGCTCGGCCTCGGTCATCTCGCGGTCGAGGTTGTAGCCGCGGTGGCACTCGTCGATGACGATGCAGTCGTAGCGGTCGACCGGCGCCGCGGGCTCGCCCTCGGCCGGGTAGAGGATGCGCTTGATCATCCCCTGCACGGTGGCGAGGTGCAGGCGAGTGTCGGTGCCGGGGGCGAGGTCGGCGAGCTCCTTGACGTCGTAGATGTCGGTGAAGCTCTGCAGCTGCTCGAGGCGGACGTCCTTGAAGGCGCCGGCGGCCTGCTCGCCCAGCGCGCTGCGGTCGACCAGGAAGAGCACGCGGCGGAAGCGGCCGGCCTTGACCAGGCGGTAGACCAGGCCGATGCAGGTGCGGGTCTTGCCGGTGCCGGTGGCCATGGCGACCAGGATGTTGCGGCGGCCGCCGGCGATCGCCTGCTCGACGGCGCGCACGGCCTGGAGCTGGTAGTCGCGCAGCGGCAGGTAGTCGGGGGGCTCCGCGTCGAGCGTGGCGCTGGCGGCGTCGACGTCCTTGGCCAGCTCCTTGAGCAGGCCTTCCGGGGTGTACCAGCCGTCGAGAGCGCGGGGGTGGTTCTGCGGGCGGCGGGCGTCGAGGAACCAGATGCCGCTCTTGGTCTCGAGCTGCTTGAGGTAGGGGCGGCCGTTGGCCGTGAACAGGAAGGGCGCGCGGTACTCGCCCCAGGGGCCGCCGGCGGGGGCGGCGTCGGCCGCCAGGAGCAGGTCGCGGCTGTAGCGCTTGGCCTGCTCGAGGGCGCCCGCGGCGTCGAGGGCGTGGCGCTTGGCTTCCACCACCGCGACCGCCCGGCGTCCGGTGAAGAGCACGTAGTCGGCCGGGCCCGAGGAGGTCGGCCACTCGGCGATCGCGAGGTTGGCGCCGGGATGGGGTCTGGCGCCGGCGGCGTGGGTGAGCCGCTCGCTGTCGGCCTGCCAGCCGGCGGCGCGAAGCTGGGCGTCGACGATCCGCCGGGTGTCGGCCTCGTCGAGGTCGATCGACCGGGCCGCCACAAAACCGGCGGCGACGCGGTCGCTGACCGTCCGGGCGCCGGCCGCGGCGGCCTCGCGGGACGCCTCGGCGAGCACCTCGTCGAGCAGCGAGCGCTCCTCGGCGAGGCGGGCCTCGGCATCCTCGGCGAGGGCGGCGAAGACGTCGCGCTCCTCGGCGACGGCGCTGAGGCGACGGCGCTCCTCCTCGACCAGCGCGGCCCTGTCGGCGGCCAGCCGTCGGGCCTCGGCGAGAGCCTCGCCGTGCGCGGCGAGCTCAGCTCGGAGGCGGTCGAGCTCGTCGCGCACCGACTGCTCGGCGGCGAGCGGGTCCGGCGGCGGCACGAAAGGGCCGGGGCTGAAGCCGGGGTCCGAGGTGGCGAAGCGGTAGAACCAGACGGCCAGCGCCCGGGCGCTCTTGAGGAAGTGCAGCGCCGTGCCGTGGCCGATCGCGAGCCCGTGGTCGTGGACCGCCTTGTTGCCCTCGACGCGGAGGTGGTGGAAGAGAGCCGCCGCCTCGCGGGGCAGCACGTCCTGGCGCTCGAGCAGGCGGAGAAGGTCGAGGAAGCCGTCGTCGCCGGTGACCGCGAGGCCGGCCCGCGCCGCCACCTGCTGCGCCATGTGCTCGGCCATCTGGCGCAGCTTGACGACCGAGTCTCGGGGCTCGAGGGCGAAGTAGTGCTCGGCGAGCCCGCCGTAGCGGGCGAGCACCGGGTCGACCGCGGCGAGGAAGCCGAAGTTGGCACTGGCGAGGGTGAAGCGCTCGGCGGGGGTCATCGGCTGCCCGGCCGTGGCCGGCTGCACGAACCGACGGGATTCGGCGGCCAGTCGGAGGATCTCGGGCCTCCGCGACGTGGGGTGGTGGTGACCGACATGAGAAGACCCATCGTGAACGGTACCACGTACCCACTTCCACACCTCGACCGCCACGGTCTGCTCGTGACCTCTTGCGTTCGACTACCTCCGGGGCGATGATGGGAGCCGCAAGCTCAGGCTGACAACGGGCGGGATCGATCGGCGCCGCCGCGCCGCGGGCTGGGAGGGACCCATGACCGATCGCACCCTCGTCGACGTGTACCGGCACGAGCTCGAGCGCCCGCGCGAGGACCACTACGTCCACCTGCGCCCCGACGCGCGGCGGTCGTTCGGCACTGCCGACTTCCTGAACCGGACCGTGGCGCTCGCCGATGCGCTCTCGGGCTTCGGGGTGGGCGCCGGCGACCGGGTCACGGTGCTCTGCGACACCCGCCCCGAGTGGCACATGGTCGACATCGCGGTGCTCTCCCTCGGGGCGGTGAACGTGCCGTTGTACGGCACCTTGACCCCGGAGCAGGTCGCCTACCAGGTCGCGGACTCGGGCGCCAGGGTGGCCATCGCCGAGGACACCGAGCAGATGGCGAAGCTCCGCGAGGTCCGCGACCGCTGCCCGGCGCTCGGCCACCTGCTCCAGCTCGAGGGCGAGCGGGCCGACGGGGTGCTCGCCCTCGACGCCCTGATGACCGGGGCCGCCGACGGCGCCGAGCGCCGATTCTGGGAGCGCGCCGCGGCGGTCGACGCGGACGACCTGGCGACCATCGTCTACACCTCGGGCACCACCGGCGAGCCCAAGGGCGTGATGCTGAGCCACCGCAACATCGTCACCAACGCCGTCGAGGGCCTGAAGCTCATCGACCTCTGCCCCGACGACCGGGGGCTGGAGTGCCTGCCCCTGTGCCACATGATCGAGCGGATCGCGGGCTTCATGTACATGAGCCTCGGCGCCTCGCGGACCTACTGCTCGGTGTTCCACGTCGGGGCCCTGATCAACCAGATCCGGCCGATGGTCTTCGCGGCGGTGCCGCGCCTGCTCGAGAAGGTCCAGGCCGCGATCGTGGCGAAGGCCGCAGCGTCGTCACCGGTGAAGCGGGCGCTCTTCCACTGGGCACTCGCCACCGGCGGCGAGGTGGCGCGGCGGCGGCTCGCGGGGGAGCCGGTGGGCGCCGGCCTCGCCCTGCGCCACCGGCTCGCCGACCGCCTCGTCCTCGCCAGGGTCCGCGGCGCCCTTGGCGGCAACCTCAAGGCCGTGTTCTGCGGCGGCGCCGCCCTGCCGATCTTCGTCCACGAGCTCTTCCAGTCGATCGGGGTGCCGGTCCAGGAGGCGTGGGGGCTGACCGAGACCTCGCCCATCATCACCTTCAACGGACCCGGCCGCGGCACGATGAAGGTCGGGTCGGTGGGGCGGCCGCTGCCGAGCTATGACCTCCGGGTCGCCGACGACGGCGAGCTGCTGGCCCGCGGGCCGTCAGTCTTCCTCGGCTACTGGAACAAGCCCGAGCAGACCGCCGAGGCCTTCGACGAGGACGGCTTCTTCCGCACCGGCGACATCGGCGCCGTGGACGGCGACGGCTTCGTCTTCATCACCGACCGCAAGAAGGACCTCATCGTAACCGCCGGCGGCAAGAACGTCGCGCCCCAGCCCGTCGAGAGCGCGCTCAAGCGGTCCCCCCTGGTGGAGAACGCCGTCCTGGTCGGCGACGGCCGGCCCTTCGTGGTCGCCCTGCTCGCCCCGGACCTGGAGGCGGTGGCCGCGTGGGCCCGCGAGCACGGCCTCGACCCCGCCGACCATCAATCCACCCTCGTGACCCCCGAGCTCGCCGCCCGCTTCGCCGAGGTCGTGGAAGGCGTCAACGCCGGCCTGGCCCGTTTCGAGCAGATCCGGGAGTTCCGGGTGCTGCCGCACGGCTTCACCGTCGACGGCGGCGAGCTGACCCCGACCATGAAGGTCAAGCGCCGGGTGGTCGCTGCCGCTTACGCCGAGCTCATCGAGGACATGTACGCCCGCGCGCCGTCCTGAGGCCGTCTCCGGGACCCGCTCGCCTCGCCGGCCATGGGGGCCCGCGACACCCTCGAGCTTCGGCTGGTCCGTCACGGCGAAAGCAGCGAGGCCGGCCTCGTGCTGCAGGAAGTCATCGCCCGCGCCCGGGGTCCGCAGCTGCCTGACTGCCGGCTGAGGGGTGCCACGCACCACAACCCTCACAACTCGTTGGCGACCAGGGGAGCTGGACCGCGCGCCAGCCCAGCCGTGCCGTTTCCGTGATTGAGCCGGCGGCTCGAGTTGTGAGGAATGTGGTACGTGGCACCGTCGCGGCTCGAGTTGTGAGGAATGTGGTACGTGGCACCGTCGGAATGAAATGCGCAATACTTGTCTTGTTAGATCATGAGTCGTGATCTAAGGAGCAGAATATGACGTATTCAGTCGACCTCTCGATCGCCACCAGCACGCAGATCGCGGGCGTGCTCGGCCGTCGGCTGGAAGGTCTCCGGCTCGCCCGCAACCTCACCCAACGCCAGCTCGCGGACGAAGCCGGGGTCTCACTCCGGACCATCGGCCGACTCGAGAAGGGTGAAGGCGTGTCCCTCGACACCTTCCTCCGGGTGCTCAGCGCGCTGGGCCTGCAGCATGCCCTCGAGGGTCTGCTCCCCGACCCGGCGATCCGACCGGTCGAGCGGGTCGAGGCCCGGGGCCGGGAACGCCGACGGGCTCGACCGTCCCCGTCTTCCGAGCCGGCACCGGCGTGGACCTGGGGCGAAGGAGGCACCGACGATGACTGATGCTCGCGTCATCCTCTGGGGCCGCGACATCGGCGCGGTGTCCTGGATCGCGGAGCGGGACGTCGCCGTCTTCCAGTACCGGCCCGAGTTCGTGCGCAGCGGCATCCAGGTGGCGCCCCTCACGATGCCCCTGGGCGAGGCGCCCGTCGAGTTCCCGGCCCTCGCCCGGGAGACCTTCCGCGGGCTCCCGGGCCTGCTCGCCGACTCGCTGCCGGAC
>CAZKKP010000298.1:0-5402 GCA_964553295.1 uncultured Thermoanaerobaculia bacterium
CGGTCACGGAGGGGGCGAAGGAGCGCAGCCCGAGGGCCTGGAGCAGCTCGCAGGCGGCGTCGACCTCCTCGGTGCGGTCGCCGCCGGGTCGGGGCGTCAGGGACACCCTCACGGTGTCGCCGATGCCCTCGGCGAGGAGCACCGCCATTGCTGCCGACGACCAGACCAGGCCCTTCGTCCCCATTCCGGCCTCGGTCAGGCCGAGGTGCAGCGGCTGCCGGGTGCGCCCCGCGAGATCCCGGTAGACCGAGATCAGCTCGTTGGGCTGCGACACCTTGCACGAGATCACGATGCGGTCCTCGCCGAGACCGCACTCCAGTGCCCGCTCGGTGGAGCGCACCGCCGACAGCACCATGCACTCGCCGAGGATCTCCTCAGACGAGCGGCCGAGGTCCCGTTCGGTGTTCTCGCGCATCTTCAGCATCACCAGCTCCTGGTCGAGGGAGCCGCCGTTGACACCGATGCGAACCGGCGTGCCGTGGTCCCGGGCGATACGGCAGATGGTGGCGAAGTTGTCGTCCCGGCGGGCGCCGCTGCCGACGTTGCCCGGGTTAATGCGGTACTTCGCGAGGGCCGCCGCGCACTCGGGGAACTGGCGCAGAAGTACGTGGCCGTTGTAGTGGAAGTCGCCGACCAGGGGCACGCCGCAGCCGGCGTCGTCCAGCCGCCGCCGGATCTCGGGCACCGCAGCGGCCGCCTCGGGGACGTTGACCGTGATCCGGACCAGCTCTGAGCCGGCTCGTGCCAGTGCGAGCACCACCGGCGCGCCGCCGCCGACACGGACTCCGGCGACGTCGACGGCATGGGTCGGTCTTCGGCTGGCGAGGCTCATGTTCCCGTTCCTTCCCCCTGGGGCGCACAACAGATCCTGCCTGCCCGGTATGCCGTGGCCCTCCCGGCAGGCGGCGCCATCCTGCGCCATCGCCGGCCGAGCCGCAAGCTGCCGGCCACCGACTGCCGCCCGCCGCCGGCGGGGTGTAGGGTGGGCTGTGGGGGTGAGGAAGGCGGACCGGGGCGCCAGGTTGGCCTCGGTCGAGCAGAGATGATCGCCATGCCGCCTCGAGGTCAATAGGCTCGGTCGAGGCGGAGGGAGCTGCCGGCTCGGGTGACGTGGAAGCGGCTGGCGAGAGTGGGCCGGTAGGGGCTCGAGGGGGCCGGCTCGCCGTTCACCGTCTCCACGACGAGATGGCTCAGGGGCTCGACGCTGCGGCTGACGAGCACCTCGAGCGGCCGCAGGTACTCGACCAGTCGGGGGTGCTCCGGGGGGACCAGCACCGTCAGCACGGCGCCCCGGCGCTCGGACACCACGACCAGCCGACGACCGTGCAGCACCAGGTGGTTGCCGGGGACTCGGCGGGGCAGCAGGTCGGGCCAGAGCTCGAGCCCGAGCCCGCAGGGCGAGGCCGGGTCGACGGCGTTGAGCCACCACACGCGGTCCTCGGGGAGGCCGGCGGCGAGCCGGCGAACCGCCTCGTGGCTGGCGAACTGGAGGCCCGGAATGCCCTCGAAGAACCGTCCGGCGACCACCTCTCCGGCGAGCTCCATCAGGCGCAGGGTGCGGAAGAGCTTGCGCCAGGCGAAGGCCTCAGGCTCCCGCTCGAGCAGCTCGCGGAAGAGCACGCCGTGGCGCTCCAGCAGCAGGCGGACGCGGTCGCGGCAGAGCTGGTCGAGCTCGAGGGCGTCGCCGGGCGGTGAGCTCGGCGCCAGGGCGAACCAGCTTCCGGCGAAGGGCCGGCTGGCCCGCCAGCGCTCGAAGCGGCCGCGTCGGGGGCGGGCGGACGACGGTGCAGCGGATCCACCCTCAGCGGCCTCGGGCCGGAAGCCGGCAGCCGCCGCCCGGCGCACCGGGGCGAAGGTGTCGGCGGTGGCGCGACCCGCCCAGGCCGCGCGCCACAGCCGCTCGGCGAGCCGGCCGCTGTCGCCGCCGTGGGCGGCGACGAGGTCGGCGAAGGGAAACCGCCCGAAGGCTTGCGGGAAGAGGGCCTCGTCGGCACCCCCCGGGTCCGCCGCGGTCGGGTCGGCGGTCACCAGGTCGCGGTCGGCCTCGAGCACGAAGAGGAGCCGGCGCTTGCCGCAGCCCAGCCAGCGCAGGTCGGTGTCGACCAGCAGGGCGTCGAGCCAGCCGGGCAGGTAGGGGTCGACGCGGGCCGGGAGCAGCTCGGTCTCCCACAGGTCGGCCGGCGCCGGCCAGCCGAACAGCGGCTCCAGGGCGGCCTGGAGGTCGGCCGGGGCGGCCTCCCGGATGCCGAGCCCCTGCTGCACCGCGAGCAGCAGCGGCAGCTCCTCCAGGGGACGGGCGGCCAGGCCGGGGCGTGCCGCCGCGCGGCCCATCCGTAGCAGGCGCTCCAGGTTGAGGGTGTCGCAGATCTCCAGCTCGACGGCGCCGTCGGTCACCAGGTCGACGACCACCTCGTCGTTCTCGAGGAGCGCGTCGACCGCCGTGCGCAGGGTCGCCGGCGCCAGCCCGAAGCGGCGGCTCACCTGCTGAAGCGGCAGCGGACCGTAGGCGCGGAGCCACTCGCCGAGAACGGTCTCCAGGCTCGCGGTGGGGTCGTCGGGGGAGGGCGCCAGCCGCTCGAGGGCGTTGACGAAGGAGGCTGGAGGCGGGCCGCCGTGCAGGTCACGTGCCGCCGCCTGCCCGGGATCGAGCCCGAGGGCGGCCAGCAGCCGGGGCGCCTGCTCGACGGCCGTCAGCAGGGGGCTGCGGGGTCCGGGAAGGCCCAGCCAGACCACCCGTCCAGCCAGGTCCGCCAGCACCTCGTCGGCGGCGATCTCGTGGTCGCGGACGACCGCGCCGAGCAGCTCGCTCCACTCCCTCCCGGTCAGCGCGATGCGCTCGCCGATCCAGTCGACGAGCTCGTCGCCAGGGGCCGGGGCATACCCCTCGACGATCCGCTGCAGCTTGCCGCGCAGGGTCTCGACCAGGGCCGGGTCGATCCGCGGGCGCAGATGCGAGGAGCGCACCACCTCGGCGAGCAGGTCGTCGCGCAGCCGTGGGCCCGCTCCCGGTCCAGGGCGGTCGTCGGCATACATCAGCTCGTTGGTCTGCCGCCACAGCACCTGCCGTGTGAAGGGCGACGGGCGTTCGGTGTGGACGTGCACCACCTCGACGCGACCCTCTGCGACCTCGTCGAGCAGCCGGCGCAGGGGCTCGAGCTCGAGCTGGTCGTGGATGGCGGTCCGCCAGGCCTCGAGCACCAGCGGGAAGTCGTCCCAGCGGGCGACCGCTTGGAGCAGCTCCTTGGCGCGCTGCCGGTGCAGCCACAGCGGCGTCCGCCGGCCGGCGCCGGAGCGTGGCAGCGCCAGGGCGCAGCCGGCGGCCTCGCGGAAGCGGGCGCCGAAGAAGCCCGAGCCTTCGAGGGTGCGTCGGAGCAGCCGGTCGACCTCGGCGGAGGTCACCAGGGCGAGAGGGTCGTCGAGCTCGAGGTCGGCGCGGTGGCTGACCACCAGGCAGTCGTCGCCGTGCAGCACCTGCGGGCGCTCGCCGAAGCGCTCCTCGAAGGCGGCGCACAGGGCGAGGCCGAGCGGACGGTTGACCCGACCGCCCCAGAAGGTGTGGACGACGGTCTGGCGCTGGGCGGTGTCTCCCCCCGGCGCCAGGGTGTGCTCGACGACGACCCTGTGGCGGTGGGGCAGCACGCCGGTCGCGGCGACCTGGTCGAGGAGCAGCCGACGCAGCTCGGCGGCGGCGGACGCCGACAACCGGTGATCGCGCTCGAGCTCGGCGAGCCACTCCGGGTCGGCGAGCCGCTCGCTGGCGCGCTCGAGGAAGCGCCCCAGCCGCTCGGACAGGAAGTGGGACCGGTCGAGCTCCTCGGCCCGCCAGAAGGGGGCCATGGCGGCACGGCCGGCGGCTGGGCTGACCAGGACGTCGTTGTGCGTGATGCCCTCCACCTTCCAGAGCTGGACGCCGAGGGTGAAGGTGTCGCCGACGGAGCGCTCCCAGACGAACTCCTCGTCGAGCTCGCCGAGGGGCTCGCCGCTGCCCGCCACGCGCAGCTTGAAGTAGCCCCGGTCCGGGATCGTGCCGCCCGCCAGGTAGAGCAGCCGCTCGGCCCCGGCGCGGGCGCGCACCGTGCCGGCGAGACGGTCGACGTTGACCAGGGGCCGCAGGGTGCGCAGCCGGGTGGTGGCGTAGCGGCCGGCGAGCAGGTCGAGGACCAGGTCGAAGTGGCGGCGGGGCAGGGTGTGGTAGGGCGAGGCGCAGCGGATCGACCGGTAGAGGTCGTCGACCTGCCAGGTCTCCTCGACGGTCATCGAGAGGACGACCTGGGCGAGCACGTCCAGGGGGTTGACCACCGGCCGGACCGGCTCGATGTCGCCGGCGAGGACCGCGGGCACGAGCACCGCGGCGTCGAGCAGGGCGCGCGGGTGCAGGGCCAGGAAGGTGCCGCGGCTCGTCTGGCCGACGGCGTGGCCGGCGCGGCCGAGGCGCTGCACCGTGGAGGCCACCGAGGGCGGCGGCTGGACCAGCGCCACCTGGTCGACGGCGCCGACGTCGATGCCGAGCTCCAGGGAGCTGGTGGCGACCACCGCCTTGAGGGCGCCGGCCTTGAAGCGCTCCTCGACCATCGAGCGGAGCTCCCGAGACAGGGCGCCGTGGTGCGAGTAGGCGAGGAGCCCGCCGGCGGCCTCGTTGACGAAGCGCGCGACCTTCTCCACGGTGCGGCGGGAGTTGGCGAAGACCAGGGTCGAGCGGTTTCGGGCGAGGGTCCGGCAGAGCTCGGCGGCCAGCGCCTGCCAGACGGCGTCGCCGCGCTCGGCGGTGTCCGTAGCCAGCGACGGCAGCGTGACCTCGAGGTGGTAGCTCTTGGCCTCGGTCGAGGCGACCTGGACCACCGTGCGCCGTCGCCCTGAGTCCCCGTCGGCGCCGTCGTCGGGCAGCCATCCGCCGACCCACTCGGCCACCGTCTCCATGGGGCGGACGGTCGCCGACAGGGCGATCCTCTGGACCTCGCCGGCGAGCCTGGTCAGCCGCTCCACGGCGGTGATCAGGTGGTTGAACTGCGCCGGGGAAGGCAGGTCCGGATCCAGAGTCCGGCCGGTGTGGATCAGGACGGGATGGGCGCGAAGTCCGACGGCGGCGAGCAGCGCCGCCAGCAGCGTGTGCTTGTCCTTGCAGTCGCCGTACTGATTGGCGAGCACCTCGGCGGCCGGGTGCGGCTGGAAGCGGCCGACGCCGAATGACAGGCTGACGTAGCGGAAGTTTTTGGCGACGAAGTCGTAGAGTGCTTCGATCCTTTCGCGGTCGGTGGCCAGCCCGCGCGTCAGCTCTTCCGCGCGCGCGCGGATTTCCGGCGTCGGCGCCGCCCGCTCCGCGGCCAGCGAGCCGAACCAGCGCCCCAGCTCGTCCCAGTGGCCGAAGCTGGTCAGGCGGACGTCGGGCTGGTCCTGGTCTTCCT
>CAZKKP010000299.1:0-2302 GCA_964553295.1 uncultured Thermoanaerobaculia bacterium
CGGTGTCCTCGCCCCCGGTCAGCAGCTGGGACGTGTACTCGGGACCGGCTTCGGCCCACAGCTCGACGGCGTGTGCCGCTTCGTCAGCGGCGCCGGGCAGCGACGGCAAGGTCCAACCGTGGGCCGGCCGCGGTGTGGTCTCCTCGGCGACAGCCTCGCCCCGCGGCCCGTGGCCGCGATCGGTCGAGCGCCCTTCCCCGGCGTCGTAGTCGGGCGCGCCGACGGCGAGCAGACAGGGCGCGGCACGAGGTGTCAAGGGGTCGGGAACGAGGTCGCGCTCGGTGGCGAGCGGGGCGAGCAGCGGCCCCGTCTCGACGAGGAAGCCCCCGGAGGGTTCGGGCAGGGCGGCGAAGTTGAGCAGACCGATCGTGCCGTCCGGCACCACGAAGACCCGCTCGGCCGCGCCACACGCCTCTACCGTGGGGTCCCACAGCAGGGCCCGCAGCCTTCGAGCGGCTCGATCCGCCTCGCGCTCGCCGCCGACCGGCCGGCCCGCGGCGGCGCGCCACGTCCTGACCAGGTCGTCCACGACCGCCGCCTCGGCGACGGGAAGTGCCGCGAGCTCGCGGCTCGGGCCGAGCACCATCGCGGTGTACCGAGGGCCAGGGCCTCGATCGCGGCACAACGCGGAAGGAGAACACTCATGCCGCGCGAAGGCGATCAGACACGCGTCGGCCGGCAGGCTCGAGGCCACCTCCGAGAACCCGACCGCCGTCCGGCCCTCCTCCCGGGCGAACGGGGGGCTCGCCTCCCCCAGCGCGCGCTCGGCTCGTTCGAACTCCTCGCGAGCCGCGTGGACCTCGCTGTCCGACTCCCGACACCTTCCCGCCACCAGCAGCCGGGAGAGTCGACCGGCGGCGCCGCGGCGCGCCTCCCACAGGCGTCGCAGCTCACCGCCGTCGGCAAGCTGCAGGCGCCGCCGCGCCATCTCCTCGAGCACCAGGCCGCGGGAACGGATGAGCGCGTCCCAGGCGGCTGCGCGGAGGGCGGGATCGCCGAGATCCGGCGCCGCAACGATGGTGAGCACGAGGTCCAGCACCTCGCGCTGCTGGTCCGCGAACGCGAGCGCCTCGCGTTCGGACAGCGCAGCCGAGGTCAGGCGGAGGTGCTCGCGGATGATGCGCTCGGCCTCCAGGGCGAGCCCGAGCGCGACGTCGAGGCGGCCCAGTGACGCGGCGGCCGCGGCCTGGCAGGCGATGAAGACTCCGGTCCGCGGGTGGTCATGGCCAAGGGCCTCCTCGGCGATCGTTCGCGCCCGGTCGAAGGCCTCGGTCGCCTCGTCGCCACGGCCGAGCCTGAGCAGAACGCGGCCGAGGTTGTTGGCGGCGTTGGCAAGGTCGCTGACGCGGCCGGGCTGTCGCTCGAACACGGCGACCGCTCGCTCGAGAACCGCCACGGCCGCTTCCGGGCGCCCGCTCAGGTTGAGGGTGAGGCCGAGGTTGTTCAGGGTCAGCCCGACCGCCGGCGAGTCCTCGCCCAGCCTTCGCTCTCGGATCTCGAGCGCCCGCTCGAGCATGCCCGCGGCGGCAGCGGCGTCGCCCTGGCGAGACGTGACCGCGCCGAGGTTCGACAGGCTCTGCGCGACCTCCTCGGCATCCGGCCCAAGGGTCGACTCGCGGATCGCCAGGGCGCGCTCGTGCGCCTGGCGGGCAGCCGGCAGGTCGCCGAGGTACTCCAGCACACCACCGAGGTTGTTGAGCATCCCGGCGACCCCGGCATGCTCCGGGCCGCGCTGGAGCTCGTAGATCGCGAGAGCGCGCTCGTAGCGACGCCGCGCCTCGGCGAGGTCGCCCCGCCGGCGGGCCAGGATTCCGGCGCTGTTGAGGACATCGCCGAGCTCCTTGCTGTGGCTGCCGAAGGCCCCTTCGACAGCCTCGATCGCGCTCCGGTACAGCTCCTCGGCGGACTCCAGGTCGCCCTGGCCACGGCGAGCCATGGCCAGCCGGGTGAGGGCGCGGCCGTGCTCCATGGTCCCGGGCGCCGCCTGCCTCAGCAGAGCCTCGGCCTCGGCGATCGCCTCTGCCGCCGCTTCGAGGCGGCCGGCGGCGGCGTGGGCTTCGCCGAGCCGGACGAGGCTCAGGGCAACAGCGGCGGGCGCCGTCCCGATCGTCCGACGGAACTCGACCGCCCGCTCGGCGAGCTGCCGGGTCTCCTCCTCGGCAGCCCTGCCGCCGGCGATCCGCGACTCCACTGCCGCGTCCAGCGCGTCGGCCCGGGCCGCTTCGGTCTCGCCGTCAGGCGTCAGCCCCACTGCGAGCAGAGCTGAACCGGCGGCGGCGGGCGCAGCCGTCGGCACCGGCGG
>CAZKKP010000299.1:2312-5310 GCA_964553295.1 uncultured Thermoanaerobaculia bacterium
GGCGGCTCGCCAGCGACGGACGGACCGGCGAGCCGAACCATACCAACAGCGAGCAACAGCGCCGCAGCCGCCTGGCCACGCTTCACCGAGTGGATCTCCACCGTAGATTCTACACCCTCCGCGCAGACGATTGCGTAATCGTCTCAAAAAACGACAGCTACGGGTTGGCGAGCTCGAGGGTCCTCAGCCAGACCGAGCCACTCTCCCGGCGCTCGGCGGCGAGTCGGTCGGCGAGCTCGTCGAGCCGTCCTGCCGCGGCCATCGGCGAAGGCCCCAGGCCGCCCACACCTCGGCTGACGCGGCCAGCCTGGGAGCTGGCGGCGCGCAACCCGGCGAGCTCGCGCTCGAGCGCCGGCTGGGAGTGGCGCGAGGCGACCACCAGGAAGCGCTCGCGGCCGCCGGCGCTCGTGACCTGCCAGTGCTGTGGCTCACCGTCGAGACGCCCGGGAAGCCGGTGGCGGCGACCGCCCGGAAGCGGGTTGGCGAGGTCGAGGCCGGCGATCGGAAAGAGCAGGAACACCGCGCCCTCGAGGTCCTCGTTGAGCACCCAGACGTGAACCGGCTCGGCGGCCTCGAGCTCCAGCGCGAGCAGGTCGCCGGGTCCGACTCGATCGCCCTCGGCGAGCTCCACGAAGCCGCCGTCACCCGCCAGCAGCATCGTCGCTGCGACCTCGAGGGCTCGCGGCGCGGGCGCCCTCGCCTCTGCAGCAGGCACACCTTCGGGCATCGCGACGCCGACGGCGGGCGCCGCCTCCGCCGGCGTGACGGCGCGCTCGCCGGGCTGCGGCGGTTGGAGCCCGGCCGCGGCGGCGTCGACCGGTTCCGACGCGATCAGCGACGCCTCCTCGGGCGGCCGGCTCGTCTGCCAGACGACGAAAGCGGCGAGCACCAGCAGCGCCGTCGCGGCGGCGCTGACGAGAATCGCCCAAGGTCGCCGCCCGCCCGGGCGCGCCGCTCCTGGCGGCTCGGCGGTCCGTGCCAGGGCCTGCTCGAAGGCGCCCGCCGACGGGTAGCGACCTTCGGGGTCGGGCTCCGCGGCGCGCTCCAGCACCCGCACCAGGGCATCCGGCAGATCGGGTCGGAGGTCGCGTATCGCGACCCTGAGGTCGCGCCCACGGCCGTCAACCGCCACAGACCTCCCGGCGCTCGCCGCCGCCTCGCCGGTCAGCAGACGGCGGAGCAGGACCCCGAGGCTGTAGAAATCCGCCGGCGGCGTCGCGGGTCCTCCCTCGTGGACCTCGGGGGCGAGGGTAGCCGGGCTCCCCGTGAGCGGCCGCAAGCCGGCCTCGGTGGCCGAGCCGAGATCGGTGAGCACGATCCGGCCGCCGCGCTCGCGCAGCACGTTGGCGGCCTTGACGTCGCCGTGAACCAGCCCCGCGGCGTGGATCGCGGCCAGGGCGCGGCACAGGTCGAGGCCGATGGCGACCGCCTCTCCGGCGCCCAGCGGGCCGTCGACCGCGAGCCGCTCCTCGAGGGTCTGGCCCTCCACCAGCTCGGTCCAGACCCCGACCCGCCCGTCGCACAGATCGGCGCCGTGCACCGCGACCACGTTGGGATGACGGATCCGGGCCAGCCGCCGCGCCTCCTCGAGCAACCGCCGGCCCGAGTCGCCCGGCGGACCGGGCCCGGAACGGCGCAGCTTCAGGGCGACCTCGCGATCGAGGTTCGGGTCGCGGGCGCGGTAGACCTCGCCGAAGCTGCCCTCGCCGAGCCGGCTGATGAGCTCGAGATGACCCCAGCGGCCGAGCAGCACCTGCTGCCCGCCGCGTTCGTCGAGGGGCGCCGCAGCGGCGAAGGCCGCGGCCAGGGCGTGCAGACGCTCGAGGCATCCGACCGTCGCCGCAAGCTCGCCCGCCGCAGCGCGCTGATCACCCCAGGAGACCGGCGCCCGGTCGCCTACCGCCTCGGCGAGGTGGAGCAGGCTTAACTCGCTGTCAGCCCGCATGTCCCATCACCTCCGCCACCCGGAGGAGGGCACGCGACACCTCCATCCGGGCGGCGTTGGCGGAGCGCCTGCCGAGGGCCTCGGCGATCTCGGGGTAGGTGTAGCCGAACTCGACTCTCATGATCACCGCCTCCTGCTGCTCCTCCGGCAAGCTGCTCAGTGCCGCCTCGTAGGCCGCCACCACCTCCCGCCCGATCGCCTTCTCGACCAGAGACGGGCCGGGCTCGGACAACGACTCGGCCAGCTCTCCCCGTAGCGGACGCCGCCCGGCCCTCCGGATCTCGTCGCGAACCGAGTTGAGCACGATCCGCCGCAGGTAGGCGAGGAAGGCGCCCTCGCGCCGCGGTTCGAACTCACTCACACGGTCTAACGCTCGCAGCAGGGCAACCTGCACAAGGTCGTCGGTGTCCGCCAGATCACGCGCGTACTGCGGCAGGCGGCCATGGGCCCAGCGCCGCAGCCGCGGGAGCAGTCGCCGAACCAGCTCCTCGCGGGCGCGCTCGTCACCGTCGCGGACCTGAACCAGGAGCGTGGTGGTCGACTCGACCCCACCCCGCCCGGACCGGGAGTCGGGGGCGGCGTTCCTGTCGAGAGCCATCGGTGCGTCGCGTCTCACCCATGGCGATGGGTGCCTTCGCGCCCACTGTATCGCGGCGGCTGCCGGGCTGTCGAGTGACGGTCACCACCGTGGTGCAGGTCGCGATCCTGCCGCCGTCTCAAACAGGGAAGGAGCGGCTTGCGGATCTCGCACGCGGCTACCTCGCCACCACCCTCCGCCTCGCCCATGGCCGCCCGGCGGCGCCCTCACCCTCGCTCCACTTCTCCCTCGCCGGCTCTGGCGACCGCTCCCCGGCGCCGCCGGTGGTGAGACACTCGTCCTGAGGAGGAACTCATGAGGGGTGGGCTGGCGGCGTTGACGGTGGCGATGGCGGCGGGAAGCGTCGGGGCGGGTGAGGCGTGGCCGCCTTACTTCGTGGGCGAGGTGGTGGTCGTGGACCGGGCCGAGGACGAGGCGCCCGGGCCCGGCGCCGTCTCGGTGCTCGACGCAGAAGA
>CAZKKP010000300.1:0-5307 GCA_964553295.1 uncultured Thermoanaerobaculia bacterium
GGCGGATTCTCGGCCCGTACTCGGAGTACTGTTCCTCGAATCCGCCGAAAACGGCGATTTCACGACGCCCGAAATCCATCCACCATCTATGCCCTACAACCTGATTGTTGGCGCGTGCCGGCCTTGCGAGGACGAGCCGCGCATGAGGCCAGGGGAGGGCTGCCTCCGGGGTCGGCCGCCGGAAGGTGTCGAACGACGTTCTCGTCGGACCTGGAGCCCAAGAACACCGGCGCCCGGTCAGACACTGTCGGCATCGTCAGTGAAACCGGCTCCGGGTCCCCTGGCGGCGAGCCGTCCAGGCGGCGCCGGCGGGGCGCCGATATCGGAGAACGGCACGCCACAACGCAGTTTCATCTCAGAGGTGCGGACTTCTCGAATGCGGCGGAATGGCGTGCCTTTCGATCGTCGGCATGGACTCAGCTGGCGTTGCGGATGCGGTCCACCAGGAGCTCGCGGTGGTCACGGCGCAGCAGGTCGTAGGCGATGGTCACAGGTCGAACTTCACGCCGAGCAGGCCCCACCAGGAGTAGTACTCCTCCTGGATCGGCTGGTCGGGATTGCCGACGTAGCGGCGGTAGGGCTCGTCGGTGAGGTTGTAGAGCTGGGCGAAGATTGACCAGCGCGGAGTGACGCGGAACTGGGCCTGGAAGTCGAGCTGGCTGCGCTCGTCGACCCACTCGTCCTCGCCGGCGTCGTCGCCCACCGCCTCGAGCCACTTGCCCTGGACGTTGTACGACAGGATGCCGGAGAAGAAGCCCTTCTCGTAGGTGACGGCGACGTTGCCAACCTGCTCGGACTGGCCGGGCAACGGGCCGTCCCCGCCGCGCTCGGGGATGGTTGCCTCGGAGTCCGTCCAGGTGTAGTTGAGGTAGAGACCGAAGCCGTCGAAGGGCGCCGGGAGGCGGCGGAACTGGTTCTGGTAGGCGAGTTCGACGCCCCACAGGGTGGCGTCGTCGCCGTTGAGCGGCTGGAAGACCTGCCACGTCTCGCCGTCGCGTACCTCGTCGAAGGTGGCGGGGAAGATGTAGTCCTGCAGGTCCTTGTAGAAGAGCCCCGCCGACACCACGCCGACGGTGGTGAAGTAGCGCTCGAACATGAGGTCCAGGTTCCAGGAGGTGGTGGGGTCGAGGTCGGAGTTGCCCCGCTCGATCTCAAGGTCCTCGCGGATCAGCAGGCTCCGCGGCACGACTTCCTCGAAGTTGGGGCGGGCCAGGGTGCGGGTGACGGCGGCCCGCAGGTTGGTCCGCTCGTCGACGGCCCAGCGCAGGTGGACGTTCGGGAGGAGTTCGCCGTAGGACCTGGCGCCGCTGACCGGACTCAGGGTCTCCTCCTCTTCGTCGAACTCGAAGGCGTCGTAGGCGCCGTCGGTGTACTCGTAGCGGATGCCGGGCAGCAGCATGACCGAGTCCGAGAGGTAGATCTCGGTCATCGCATAGGCGGCCCAGACGTCCTCGGTGGCCTCGAAGTCGTCCAGGTCATCCTCGAGGCTCTTCCCGCCCTCGATGCCGGGAAGCGACAGGATCCGGTCCACCGCCCCCGGGTCCACGGCCGGGCCGGAGATGTACTGGTCCCGGACGATCCGGCCCTCGAAGTAGTCGGGGTCGCGGAAGCCGGAGAGTGCCAGGTCGTCGTCGATCTCGTAGATGAAGACATTCGTGTCGTTGCTCTTCTCGCTGGCGCGGAGCTTTGCGCCGATGGTCCACGTGCCGTTGGCGAAGGGCTGCGAGAAGTCGACCCTGGCGATGACGTTCTTCTCCTCGGTGAAGTTGTCGTTCGTCTCGAGCTCGTCGAAGAAGGACTGGCCCGGGTCCTCGCTGAGGGGGTTCGGCTGGAACCACCTGCCGACGAAGCCCGGGTCGAACTCCACGTCCTCCTGGATGAAGAGGGAGTTGTTGCCCTTGGGCTCGGCCTCCTGGGCGTGGGCGAAGGACAGCCGGTAGCTCAGCATGGAGCCGCCGTCGAACACGTTCTCGCCGTCGAAGTAGGCGTTCCAGATCCGCTGCTCCTCATAGCGGTCCTTGAGCTCGCGCTCGATCTCGTTGTCCTCGAGCTTGTAGACCACCCGGCGCCGGTACTCCTGGTCGGCGAACTCGTTGTAGATGCCCTTGACCCGGTAGACGCTCGAGTCGGACGGCCGCCAGTCCAGGGAGGCTACCAGGCCGAGGCGCTCGCGGTTGACGTTGTAATCGCGGGTCTCGAACTCCTCGGGCTGGCCGTCCTCCCAGCCGTCGGCCTCGAAGTTCTCGGTGTTGCGGGTGATGTCGGTGTACGACAGCGACAGCAAGAGGCCGAGGGTCTCGTCGGCGAAGCGGTCGCCCCAGCTGAAGCCGGCCTGGACGCCGTCGCCGTCGCGCAGGTCGCCGTGGTAGCCGCCGACGCTGGCGTTGAGCAGCTGCTGCGAGGGCGCGTCCCTGAACTCCAGGTTGACGATGCCGCCGATGGCGTCGGCGTCCTGGTCGGCGGTCAGCGCCTTGGACACCCGCATGGTCTCGAGGATGTCGGAGGGGATCACGTCGAGGGCGACCTGGCGGATGTCGGCCTCGGGGGCGGGGATGACCTCGCCGTCGATCTGGGTCCGGTTGAGGCCGGCGGCCGTGCCGCGGATGAGCACGTAACGGCCCTCGCCCTGGTCGCGCTGGATGAACAGGCCGGGCACCCGCTGGGTGGCCTCGGCGGCGTTGGTGTCGGGGAAGAACTGGATCTGCTCCGACGAGATGACGTTGACGATGTTGGGCGCCACCTTCTGCTCGTTGAGGGCCTGGGCCTGGCCGGTGAGGATCGGGTCGCCGACGACGGTGATCGTGCCGGTGAAGGCCTGGAGCGCCAGGGTGACGTTGAGGGTCGCGGTGGTCCCGGCTTCGACCTTGACGGCCAGCGTCTGGTTCTCGAACCCGAGTGCGCTGACGGCCAGCTGCTGCTCGCCGGCCGGCACCAGGGCGAGCCGGAAGCGGCCCAGCCGGTCGCTGGCCGCCGTCAACCGGGTGCCCGCGACCTGCAGTCTGGCGTTGGCGACGGGGCCGCCCTCGGGGCCGACCACGGTCCCGGCCAGCGTCCCACTGGCGCCCTGGGCTGATGCCGGCGCCGCGGCCGCGACCAGGATCAGTGCACACGCGCACAACACGCTCAATCGCTGTCGCATCGTTCCTTCTCCATCAGGAAAGACCGGAGCCTGGCCAACGACCGGAACTCCACGCGGGTCGACAATGGGGCCGACACATGAACCCCGCGTTGGGGCGGTGTGATGCAGCCGTAAGGCGGTTGCTCTGGACGGACATGAATCGCGGTCTACCCGACCGGGGGTTCTTCGGGATCGAGAGCCGCGGCCGACGAGCATATCCCCCCGGAACGGTCGCTCCGCCGGGCGGGAAACGAGGTTCTCCCCATACGGTTCCGGGCTCGTGCGACGACTCCGTGACGAGCCCACTGCGCTCCGGTCGACTCGGCTGGTTGTGCGGCTGTATCCCCCGCCCTTCCCCTGACCGGGCGCGGGCGTCAGAACTTGAGGGTCATCAAGGTCGTACCCTGCCTGAAGGTGGTGTCCATGACGCCGGCCGGGCCCCGCATCCTGTACTGCTCGGGGATGGCGTCCCAGCCCTCGTAGATGCTGCCCCGGATCACCACCCGGTGCTTGTCGGTCGGGGTCTCCTCGGGCAGCTCGCCAAAGACGTCGTAGACCCGCCCCGGCGGTGTGTCGCCGACGTGCTCGCCGAAAGGCACGAGCTCGTACAGGCCGTCGCCATCGACGTCGACCCGGATCCAGCCGACCTGGAGGATCTCTGCGTAGCTGCCGTCGCCCAGCATCTTGAGGACCTCGGCGTTGAAGGCGGCGACGATTTCCTCGGCCCCCGGGACGTTCCGGCGGATCGCGAAGTGGAGGGGCCTGCGGACGAGGGGGTGGAGGCCCACCTCAAGGTGCCGCTCGACCTCCTCCGGCTGGAAGTCCAGCAGGTGGCGGACCACCAGCTCGTCGACGAGCATGTACTCGACATCCCCCGCCAACAGACGGTCGAGGCTGTCCTGGTCGTTGTGGGTGCCCACGAAGAGCACCCCGACCGAGTGGTCGATCGACTCGCCGTAGGCGTAGCTGCGGACCACGGCGAGCCGTTTCCCGGCGAGGTCGGTGAGCCGCCGGGCCGAGACGTCGCTGCCGCTGCGGCCGATGAGGATGAGCCGGTTCTCCAGGTAGGGCTGGGAAAACAGCAGGTCCTTCTCCCGCCGCTCGCTGCGCCACATGGCGGCGCTGCCGTCGAGCTCGCCGCGGCGGATCGCGGTCTCGACCTCTTTCCATTCGGAGATCGTTGTCTCGACGGCCACCCCGGCCCGGTCGAGGGCGCTGTGGACCAGGTCGAGGGCGGCGCGCTTGGTGCCGGGGCTGCCGGTGAAGGGCGGCCACTCGTCCGAGCCGAGGCGCAGCGTCGGGGGCTCGGTGGCCGCGGCCGCTCCGGCCAGGACCGCTGCGGCCCCGGCGAGGAGGAGTCTCGACAGGACAACGCGCGCCGCCTTATACGGGGAGATCCTCATCGTCACAGCTTCGAGGTCGGGTGGGGTGCTGACTCGGCGGTCGCGCATTGTTGCCTTCCTCTCATGCTCCGGGTTGCGATCGGCAGGGTGGCGCCTGCGCGTCAGGCGAAACGCGTTGGGAGCCCCACTGTATCGCGGACTCAGGCCGGACGCCCGGCCGACTGCAACCGGCGCCGCCCCCAAGCGGTCACGGCGATGATACCGAAGGTGATGACGAGACTGAAGATGATGCTGACGAAGAGGGCGAAGCTCTTCGCTGCGATGGTGACGAACAAGGTCAGCGGAAGCAGCGCGAAGCCCCAAAGGGTCAGCACTGAGACCCCGGGCAGAGCGCCGGCGTGCATGACCCGCTTGAGCTGGGGCAGGGGGACGGCGTGGTTCAGCAGTAACCCGCAGCTCGCCCATGCGACCCAGGACGGGTGCGACGATCGGGCCGAAGAACTCTTACATTGCGATCATCAGGCTCTCGGTCATGGCTCCCCCCTGTCCGCCGGTAGCCGGTCCTCCGCGTGCCGCGGCGCGTGGCTGACCAACTCTGAGTGGATCTACACGTGCGGGATCGCCAACCGGCAACTGCTGAGCCGCCTTCGCACGGTTGACGCCACCACGACCTCGACGTGTCCGTTCTTCATCCATCGACCTGTTGAAACCGCGTCGCTATGGTAGCCTGAGCGTCACAAGGCCCCTAGGAGGCTGTAGGGCACAGATGGTGGATGGATTCTGGAGCGTCTTGAGATGGCCGTTTTCGGCGGATTCGAGGAACAGTACTCCGAGTACGGGCCGAGA
>CAZKKP010000301.1:0-5305 GCA_964553295.1 uncultured Thermoanaerobaculia bacterium
CACCATGGACACCCCGACCGCCGAGCTGGTCGAGCAACTCCGCGTCGACCGCGCGAACCTCTACCGCGAGGAGACTCTCACCGACCTCAAGGTCGCGACTCTGAAACTGCTGACTCCGATCCTCTCGGACGGCGCCCGGGATCTGTCGCGACCGGTTCGGTTCCTCGGCGAGACCCAGATCATGACCGAGATGGGCCCCCTCCCGGTGCAGGCGGCGATCGAAGCCGCGACCCTCGAGGAGGCGATGAACCGCTTCCCCGAGACGATTCGGGCGGCCCTCGAGGAGATGGTCGCCGAGGCGCGGGAGATGCAGCGGCGCGAGCTGTCGCGAATCGTCGTTCCCGGCGCGGACGCGACCGGCAAGATCCTGCGCTAGATCGCGTCGGGAGTGACGCGACACCCCCTCACTCCTCACCCCTCACCTTCCGCCGTGTCAGTCCGGCCACCGCGGGAGCTGTACCGTGAAGGACGAGCCCTCCTCGGTGGAGCTCCGGACCTCGATGCGGCCGCCCATCGCGAGGGCGAGGCGGCGGGAGATGGCGAGGCCGAGGCCGCTCCCCTGGCGGGCGACGCCGTCGGGCTCGGGCAGCCGGCTGAACTCCTTGAACAGGAGCTCGACGCGGTCAGCCGGAATGCCGATCCCGGAGTCGTGCACCTCGAGCCTGACCGAGTCCGCCACGGTCTGGGTTCGGATCGTCACCGAGCCGCCCCGGGGTGTGAACTTGACCGCGTTGTCCACGAGGTTGAGCAGGATCTGCTCGACGCGGCCGGCGTCGGCACGGGCCGTCACCGGTTCGCCGCTGGCGGCGACCGCGATCTCCAGGCCAGCTCGTCGGGCGAGCTCGCTCATCTGGCGGCGGACCGCGTCCACCACCGGGCCGAGCTCGACGCGGCCGATCTCGAGGGGAATCTTGCCGCTGTCGATCGCAGCGAGGTCGACCAGGTCGACGACCAGGCGGCGCAGCCGGTGCGAGCTCGCCAGGGCGGTCTCGATGAAGGAGCGCTGCTCGTCGCTGAGGCCTTCGCCGAGGTCCTCGAGCACCGCCTCGAGGTAGCTCTGGATGACGGTGAGCGGTGTCTTGAGCTCGTGGGCCGCGGTGCTGAGGAAGGTCGAGCGGACCTCGTCGAAGCCGTTGCGCTCGCTCAGCAGCTCGTCGATCGTGTCACGGCACTGCTCGACGGTGGCACGCAGTGCCGACGCACGCTCCGAGGCCGCCGTAAGGGGATCGGCGTCGAGCAGGGCAACCAGCTCCCAGGCCGGCGCCCGCGTCGTCGCGGCCCGGACCACCTCGACCTGAGGGGGTTTCGCCCGCAAGGTGGTGATCACTGCGCCCCCAGCCGTCACGAGGTCACTGAGCGGTCGACCGACCACGGGGGTCGCACCTCCGAGCAGGCCGGTGGCGGCGGGGTTGGCGTGGAGCACCGCGCCGCCCCGGGTCTCGACCGTCAGCAGCGGTATGGGCAGCCGGTGGACGAGCTCCGCGACGATGCCGAGCGCCGGCTCGTGGAGGGGAACCAGGGCGAGCCGCAGGCCGCGGGCCAGTGAGCCGTGCAGGCTCGAGACGACCTGGACGGCCAGTGCCGGTCGTCCCGGCAGGGCCAGCAGCATCGCTCGGCGGTCCTCGAGGCGGACGCCGTCGACCAGTCGCAGGAAGGTCCGGTCGTCCGACTCGGCGGCGAGCTCCGGGAAGAGTTCGAACAACGAGCGGCCGACGACGTCCGCCGGCATCTCGAGGGCGCCCGCGGCCCGGGCGTCGGCGGCGACGACGCGACCGTCGAGGGCAACCTCGAGAACGGCCCAGCTGGCACTCAACGCGAGCTCTCGCCAGCCCGCGTCGGTGGCGCCCTCGAGGGACTCGGCGGTGGCGATCGCGGACTCGACCGTCGTTGCCGCGGTCTCCAGGAGTCGTAGCTGGTCTGCGGTGAGGCGTCGGCCCACCGAGGTCGCCCGGAGGATGCCGAGGGTGTCCGACAAGACTACCGGCGCGGCTGCGATGCTGCACACGCCGCTGCTCCGCAGCGCGTCGCGAACCGGTCCCACCAGGCCGTCGCTCTCGACGCTCTCGACCAGCACCGGCTGCCGGCTTGCGATCACCCTCGCGAGCTCCGGGTAGCGCTCGAGGGCGATGACGAGGTCGCCGAGGGTCGAGGCGTCCGAGCTGGCGACGACACGGAGTCGGCGGCGGCCGATCGGGACCAGCACCGACGCACGATCTGCGCCGACGGCGCGGGCCACCAGGGTGGTCGCCATGGTGAGCGCGGCCTGGCGGTCCCGACCCAGGACCGCCTGGCATATCAATCCCTCGAAGCGAGGGTCGAGTGCGCCGACCGCTGCGCCGTCGGGCGTCGGGGACCGGCGTGGTACCATCGGCTCGCTCATCGAGGTGACTCGAGTATAGATGCAGGAACCGAGAAGCGAGGGGACGGACAGGCGGTGACGCGGCCCGGTCGGTGGTCGGGCGCGGGCGGGGTCCGGCCGATCCCCTCGAGGGTCGCCGGTGGTCTGCTGGCTCTGTCGCTGGCGCTCGGAGCGGTTGGCGGTGGTCTGGCGGCGGAGGGCCCGAGCCGGCTCGAGCGGCAGCTCGACGAGCACGGCGTGCTGCGCTGGGATCGCGGCGCCGGACCGGTCCTCGTGGTCCAGACCCGGCGCGGCGACGGCTGGCTCTCGATCGCGGGTCGGGTGGCGGCGGGTGGTGATGTCGGGCGCCGGCTGCGAGCCGCCAACCCGGGGCTGGCCGCACCGCTGCGCGACCGCCCGGTGCTGGTGCCGGTGGAGATCCTCCGCGACGAGCTGCGCCTTGATGCGGTGCGCGCCCTCTTTCCGATCGACGGGAGGGTGGTCCTCGGCTGGCAGCACTGGGTGCTCGATCCATTTGGCGGTGGCGAGGAGAGCTGGGAGTGGCTGGGCCTGCTGTTCTGCGGCTCGGCAGAGGCTGCCACCGACCTGAAGCGCGCCAACCCAGAGCTCGCGGCCTCGCCGCCGCGCCGCGGCCGGCCGGTGCTGATTCCCGAGGCCCGCCTGCTCAAGGTCTTTCGCGACCAGCCGGCGCCACGGCCGACGCCGCCGAGCCCGACGCCGACCGCCATGCCGACGCCGACGCCGAGCCCCGTTCCGGCGCCGAGCCCCCCGCCGACCGTTACCACGGTCGACGCTTCGGCCCAGAGCCTCCGCGAGGCGGCGCCGGTCTCGGGCGTGCTCGACTACGGCGTGGACGCCGACGGCGGCTTCGCGATCTACCGGCTGCGCCAGGGAGAGGCCCTGTACTCGGCGGTGGTGGTCAGGTTCACCGGCCAGCTGAGCGCCGCTCAGGTCAACGCGACCGCCGCCGACATCGCGCGGCGTTCGGGGATCGCCGACGTGACCTCGATCCCGGTCGGCTTCCCGATCCGCATCCCCCTCGAGCTGCTGCTGCCCGAGCACCTGCCCGCAGGCGACCCGCGGCGCGTCGCCTGGGAGCGCGAGCGGGCCGAGCTCGGCGGCTTCCTCGAGCTGGTCAGGGCGGCCGATCTCGCCGGCGTTCACGTCGTCCTCGACGCGGGTCACGGCGGCTCGGACAGCGGCGCGGTGGTCGACGGCGTCTGGGAGGCGCCGTACGTCTACGACATCGTCTGTCGGGTCCGGCGGGCCCTGGAGAAGCACACCAAGGCGACGGTGTGGGTGACCCGCAACGACCGGCGTTGGGGGCTCGAAGCCCAGGACCGGGATCGCCTCGAGCACCACCGCCAGCAGTACCTGCTCACTCGGCCGCCCTACGACCTCGGCGACTCGGTGATCGGCGTCCACCTTCGCTGGTACCTGACCAACGACATCATCCTCAACCGCCTCGGCTCGCAGGTGCCACGAGCCAAGACGGTGTTCGTCTCGATCCACGCCGACTCGCTCCATCCCTCGGTGCGCGGTGCGATGGTCTACGTTCCCTCGCGCCACCTCCGGCCCCCGAGGTACACCGCGCCGCAGGGCGAGCTGCGCCGTTTTGCCGAGTACCGCAACCATCCGACGGTGCGTTTCGGCGACGACTTCAAGGCCCGGGTGGAGGCATCGTCCCAGCACCTCGCCGAGAACCTGATTTCCCGCTACCGGGCCAACAGGATCGCCGTCCACCCCCACCGGCCGGTGCGCGACCGCGTCTTGCGCGGCCAGCGGGGGTTCGTGCCGGCGGTGCTGAAGTACACCGCGGCCCAGAACGCGGTGCTCGTCGAGTGTGGCAATCTCGCCAACGACGAGGACCGGCGGCGGATCGTGGACGCGAGCTGGCGCGAGTCCTTCGCCCGGGCCACTGTCGAGGGGTTGTCCGCGGCGTTCAGCGGCGGCGAGTAGCTGGAGCTGTCGGTCCACCCTTGACGTTGCGACTTCGTCCAACCCACATTGAGAGGGAGACCGGCGGCGGTCGAGTCGAGAAGGGAGGCCGCCCATGCGTTCCTATGTCGTCTTCACGAGGGATGGTCCGATTCTGGCCCTGACGTCGCGGCCGTGCATCACCGATCGTCGGCTGCTGTCGGTCCTCGAGCGCCGAGGAATCGACAAGTTCATCGCCTGCGAGGTGCCGCTGGAACGGGTGCGCAAGAGCTACGGTCGCCCCTTCGAGGTCCTCGCGGACGAGGTGCTCAGCGGCGTCGACCTCAGGGTTCTCGACTTCAACGGTCCGCAGATCGTGTCGAAGCTGGTGCTGTCCGAGCTCGGCCGGCCGATCCCCTACGAGCAGTGATGCGCGCCTACATCCTGTTCTCCGGGACCGGTCCGATCCTCATCCTCACCACCTATCCGTCGGTGTGTGACCCGGCGCTCGTCGGCAAGCTCGCCCACAAGGGCATCGCGAAGTTCATCGCCTACGAGCTCGACCTCGAGGTGGTGCGACGGGCCTATGGCGTGCCCTTCGAGGTCGTCGCCGCGGACCTCTCCCACGGCGCCGACGTCCGCGTCCTCGACTTCAACGGCCACCACCTGTTCAGCCGCTTCTCCTTCTCCGACCTCGGCGAGCCGGTGAAGTACGAGGGGCCGGCAGAGGAGGTCTGAGCCGGGTTCGGGTCCGGTCTCGCCGCCGCCCGTCGACGCGGGGGTCAGGGATCAGGGGGCACGCCCAACCACCCGCACGGGGTCAGAGTCGGGGCGGCAGGCGGCGGGCCGCGGGCGGCAGGAACGGGCGCGGCGACCGGGGGTGGATGCGTCACGGGCAGTGCCCGCGGTGCGGGGGTGTCACGGGGTATCCGACACCGGCTCGGGCCCCTGTGCCCTCAGCCCTGAGCCCTGTGCCCTGATCCGGGCCCGGAAACCACGCACACCGCAGCCGGCAGGACGAGGGACTTG
>CAZKKP010000302.1:0-5275 GCA_964553295.1 uncultured Thermoanaerobaculia bacterium
CTGCTGCTCCTCGCCCGACGGAGCCGTCCGAGCCCGCGGGCTCTCGCCGCGGTCTGGGCAACCATGGCCCTGATCCCCTTAGGGTTCTCGCTCACAGCCCGTCCTCTCTACTTCCCCGGGCGCACCGACGTCTTGTGGCTGTCGGCCGCCGTCGCCCTCGTCGCGGTGGGCGGGAGCGTGGGTCGGGGGCCGACCGTGCTTGCGCTCGCGGTGGCCGCAGCCGGCGCAGTGACGTCGATCCGAACCCTTGACGCATGGCGGTCGTCACCTCTCGGGCCGGAGCACGAAGCGGCGGCCGCCATCCTACGTTTCGCCGCCCCCGGCGACCGGGTCGTCGTCACCGGCTGGTGGTTCCTCGGCGTACGGCATGCCATTGGCTCGCGGTCGGAGTCGCTCATCTGGAGCACCTTCCCGATCGAGGGCGGCAGCCACCCCGGTTGGTACGACGACGGGTCCTTGAACCTTCACGACGCCGCACAGCTGCGCGCGGCCCTGGTCTCGAGAGAGGATTCCGGGCGCATCTGGCTGCTCCGTACTCCGGGACTGCAGTCAGACCCTCTGCTGGACGCGGTGGCGTCCGAGCTCGGGCTCGTGCTCCACTCAGACCGCCCGCCCTTCTTCGCGCTGTGGGTGTCGGAAGACGCAGCCCAGCCCCGGTGAGACGTCCGAACCGGACCAGCACCCAGTTGGTGGGGGTCAGTCACCGAACTCGACGGGCCGGAACCCGCCTCTTCGAAGGACCGGGACCACTACGCCGTGGGCGGCGGCAGCGCTGCGGGGCCGTGGTCGAGGCGCCAGGAGCACCCGGCGGGCCCGATCGTCCCGCTCATCCGTCTGGACGGCTCACGGCCGATCACCGGTGATGCTCGACCCGCTCCGCAAGAGTCCGGAGCGTCTCCTTGAGCCGCCCGTCCCGAATGCTGACCGCTAGCGCCCACGCCTCGCCGTCGGTCTTGAACGGGTTCTCGGTTGTCCTGGCAGCGACCAGCATGGAGAGGTTCGACAGCCACGACCGGTCCCGCTCGAGCAGCCGCCCCGAGATGTACTCGACATAGGGGAGATCGTCGGTCAGGGGCGGGATGTCACCGGTGAGTCGCGCGACGTCCGCAGGTCCGAGGAGCAAAGTCGCCAGCAGCTCCGAGCTCGTCTCGATCCCGCCGACACGGACCGAGGCCATGACGCCTTCGTCGGCGAGCCGCTCCCAGTCGATCGAGATCGGCCCCTCGTCCAGCCTGCCGGTCACGACCGTGTTCTCGTTGACCGTCGTGCTGTCGTACCAGACGACGGTGTGCGGGAAGACCTCGTGAAAAGCCCGCAGGATGCGGAGAAAGCTCTCCCGGTCAAGGCTGTAGAGGGGCAGCCACATCGACACCACCCCGCCGGGCTCAAGGCGCGACCGGCACAGCTCGAAGTACTCGCGGGTGTACAGCGTGCTGTTGCCGGCGTACAGCGGGTGGATCGAGTCCGACAGGATGACGTCGTAGGTCTCTCGAGTCGCAAGCAGGAAGTTGCGCCCGTCGTTGACGATCACTCGAACCCGCGGGTCGTGGAGCACGCCGTGGTTGACGTCGCTGAACCAGCGGCCGGCGGCGGCGATCACCTCGGGCGAGATCTCCACCACGTCGATCCGCTCGACAGGGTGCCGGGAGACGGCCCAGCAGGTGCCCCCCGAACCGAAGCCCACGTGCAGCACCCGCCGCGCGCTCTCGACCTGCAGCAGGGGCAGGTTCCCCTGCAGCTGCTGCACCGTCAACAGCGCGGGGTCGGTTCCGGCAACGTTGAGGCCGTTGAGCTCCAGGGACCTCCATGTTCCGCTCGGCTCACGGTACTCCTTCACGACCACGGTGGCGCCGAGGCCCTCGCGCAGCTCGATCAGGGTCACCCCCTCACGGACCACCGCCTCGGCCTGGCGGAGAACCCAGTCCGCCGGCAGGCGGATCCACAGCCCGAGCACCAATGCCAACGGCGCCAGGGCCGCCAGGACCGTCCGACGGGCCGGCAAGAGGCCGACGGCGACGGCGACGTGAACCAGCGCCAACACCAGCAGCGCACGCTGGCAACCGAGGGCCGGCGTGATCAAGAACGGCCCCGCAATCGCCCCGACGATGGCGCCGACGGTGTTGGCTGCCGCGACCCGGCCGACGTGGCCGCCGTCGGAGCGCGCCGCCGGGTCGGCGGCCACGGCGAGCGGGAAGGAGGCGCCGAACAGGAACGTCACCGGCAGGAAGGCCACCGCCACCGCCGCCAGCATGACCAGCTGCAGCGCGGCGAAGGTGGCTCGCGGCTGCACCGTCCCGGCGATCCACGCCATTACGTCTCCGGCGCCGCCGAGGGCGGCCAGCTGCAGGCACAGCATCACACCGGCGAGCAGCTGCAGCAGGGCAAGGGTGCGGTGGGGGTCGCCGAGACGTCTGGCGAGGAGCCGCACCGCCATGCTACCCAGGGCCAGGCCGGTCAGGTAGACGCCGAGCAGCAACGCGAAGGCGTAGACCCGGGAGCCGAGGTGGAGGACCAGGATTCTCACCCAGAGGAGCTCCGCCGCCAGGGCCGCGAAGCCCATGACCCCGACCAGGACGAGGAAGACCCTCGCGGCCGGCCGAGCCTCGGGGGCGCGCCGAGGGCGCGCCTCAGGCCGGTGTACCCGCTCCTCGAGCAGGATGGCGAAACCGGCGACGACGGAGCATGCCACCGCAGCCGCTGCGAGCGCCCCCCGTTCGCCGAGCCACGGCAGGAGGAGGTAGGCGGTGAGGAAGACCCCCGCCGCGGCACCCAGTGTGTTCAGCCCGTACAGCAGGGCGGTCTTCCCGGCCAGGTTGGTGCCGCGCACGCGCTCGACGAGCAGCGGCAGGGTGAGACCCATCAGCACGGTGGGCGGCAGCAGCGCGGCCGCCGACAGCGCGAAGCGCTGCGCCAGCCCGACACCGAGACCGCTGGACAGGTCCGGACCGACCAGGGCGCCGAGGCGGACCAGGTGATCGGCGACGAAGGGGGACAGGGCGAGGAAGACGCCGATCCCCGCCTCCGCGAGGCCGTACCACACCAGGTGGCGCCGAACCCGTGGAGCGAGCCGCGCCCCCGCCGCCGCCCCCAGGGCCATGCCCAGCATCCACACCGCGACCACCACCGAGGCCGCCCAGACGGTGTTGCCGAGCACCAGCCCGAGCATCCGCATCCAGACCACCTGGCCGACCAGGGCGGTGGCGCCGGAGACGACGAAGAGGCTCGCGATCAGCGCCGTGGCATGCCGCATCCGCGCATCCTACCCCAGGCGCCCACCGTCCGGCGCAGCCCCGCGACGAGACCGGGGATGAGTAGTACCGCGATCGCTGCGACCGCGGCGAGGCTGAGCCCATTGGCGACCGCCAGCCCCGGCGGAACATACCGTCCTGAGAGGAGGTGAAGGCCGGGGTCGACCCGAACCAGCTGCAGCGCCCCGGGACCGGCAACCAGGGTGACCGGCACGCCATCCATTCGCCACCGCCAGCCGCTGACCGGCGGCACGGCGAGCCACAGCCACGACGGCTGGTCGCACCAGGTGGCGATCTCGAGCCGGCCTCCGGACGAGCGCAGGGTCACCAGCGCCCCGGTCGACGGGACGGCGGCCCGGGCGGCGGGAGGCCCGGCCGTCACCCTGGCGATCCCGCTCGCGAAGGGGTTGCGGTAGAGCGTGAGCGGGCCCCGCCTTGCCACCTCCTCCATGGCGTGGGGGGCCTCGGCCGTGCTCGGCAGGACGACCCAGCGCACCGCCAGGGTGTCGAGCCACCAGCGACCGGCCGGGCCGGCATCCATCCGCTCGAGATGCTCCGCCAGGCGCAGGTTTACGACCGGCGCCGGCGACCGGACCGACACCAACCCGTCGAGCCGGTTGAGGTACCCCATCAGACGCTGCCGGCGCAGCTCGACATCGGCCGACAGGCTGGCCATTTCCGCGCGGTCGGGAAGGCTGGAGTACACCCGGCCACCGTCCCTCGCCTCCGGCCAGGGCGCTGCCGAGGATCCTCGCGGCGGCATCGGCCCGAGCTCGAGCAGGGCCGGGAAGAGGGTGACGAGGGGCGCCAGGCCGACGACCAGGGCGGTCCGCCGGATCCTCCGGCCGGCCGACGGCAGGGCCGAAGCCAGGGTCAGGCCGGCGCCGATCGCGGCCAGACCACGGGCGGTCGGCCCCGACGCCAGAGGCGCTACAGCGAGGCCGACGACGCCGAGCGCAACCGCCAGAGCGCGCCCATGACCCGCCAGCCAGGGCCGCACGCCGAGACCGGCAAGGGGCACGAGCAGCGCGCCGGCGAGAATCGCGAGCCGCGAGGGAAACCGCACCAGGCCCTGGGTGAGCGCCAGGTAGAGGGAGCCGAGGCCAAGCGCTGGCAGCATCGCAACCGTGAAGAGCAGCGCCGCCATGGCGGCGACGAGCGGCCTCCTCCGCAGGCCGAGGAGGATGCAGCAGCAGGTCGGGATCCCGAAAGCAAGGCTCTCGACGTACACCGTCCCTGCGGTGCCCGTGAGCCCGATCGGGACCATGAGGCCGAGCAGGTCGGACGGGTTCAGGGCTCCGGGGAGGCTCCAGCTCGCCGCCCCGGGTCCGCGGTCGCCCTCCGTCACCCAGTGCACGAAGGGCAGCAGTTGCACGGAGCAGGCGACGGCGCCGAGGCCCACCCCGGTCGCCGCCAGCCCCCGCCACCGGGCGAAGAGCACGGCCAGCAGACCACCCAGCAGCCAGAGCTGCGGCTCCCCTCCGAACCAGGCGGCCGCCGTGGCGAGGGCCGTAGCCGCGATGGCGACGCGGCCTCGGCCCTGCGCCGCCAGCACCATCCAGGGCACCCAGGCGAGGGTGGTCAGGTTGTTGAGCACCCCGACCGCGCTGAGCACCGGCCCGGAGGACCAGCCGAGGACTTCGCTCAGGGTCACCCCGAGAGGCCCGGCCCCCCAGCGTCGGGCAAGCCGACCACAGCCGAGGGAGAGCAGGGCGAGGCTCGCGGCGATCTCGAGGGTGATCATCCACCCGGCGTCATCGGGACCAAGGAGGGCCGGCAGCGGCGACAGAACGCGGGTCTGGGGATTGGCGTACCACGCCTCACCGCCGCCGTTGCCGGGGTTCAGCCAGCTCCGGGCGCCCGGGCCGCCTGTCGCGAGCGAGGCCGAGTACATCGGCAGGAAGTAGTCCACCAGATCGCGGTGCAGCGGCTGGCGGTCGAAGACCGGCGCCACGAGCAGCAGCAGCGGCAACCACCACGCACCGAGCCGTCTCACCGCACGGCCCTCTCGAGCTCTTCGAGCCTCC
>CAZKKP010000303.1:0-1886 GCA_964553295.1 uncultured Thermoanaerobaculia bacterium
ACAGGCGCCGAGCCGGCGAGACGGATCGTGGCCAGCACGTTCGGGCGGGCGGTCCGTTGAATCGCTCCCGTGACGACCGTCTCGGCGCAGGCCGCGCCCCCGGCGTCGCCGAAGCAGTACGATGTCGCGCTGCCGTCAGGGTGGAGAACCTGCTTCAGGCGCCCGTCGTCGGTGTATCCGTACCCGGTCGTGACCTCTCCGGGCTCGGAACCGTGGATCGGGGTGTCTGGCGAGCTCACCTGCACGGGTCGACCGCCTTCGAGGCCGTAGGTCACCGTGTGCGCCCAGGGCGCGCGCACCGCCACCGAGCTGGGCTGCGCGTCCGAGCCCGCGTGCTCGAGCGTCCAGCGAGCCGCCGAGCTGCTCACTCCCATGTGGTCGGGAAACGACACCGAGCTCGCACGGCCGCTGCCGGGGTCGTACTCGAAACGAACCCTCAGCGGGCTTTCCCCGTCGTCTGACGGCAGCCGGTATCCCTCGAGCCGAAGCCGGGCGAAGCGGCCGTGCAGGACGCCCGATGACGCGCCGTCCGCGGCACTGACGTTGACCACCGGGTCATAGGCGTAGCTGACCGTCGGCCTCCCGGTGTAGCTGCCAGCGGCCGCGAGCGCGATCTCCGGCAGACGCACCCCGGTGAGCAGCCCACCGTCGTAGACGTACTCGACCGAGCGTCGCCGCCCACCGTCGCCGAACCGCGCGAAGTCCTCGACCCTGGTCAAAAGACCGTAGGACGGCGACTCTGGATCCTCGTCGTAGGTGAGCTTGTAGCGGCGCCCAAGCTCGTCCTGGACCTCGGCGAGCTGGCCGAAGGCGTCATGTCGAAAGCGGACGGTGTTGCCGGCGGCGTCCTCGTCCTCGGGGCCGCGGAAGCGGTCGGACACCGAGGCGAGGCGACCGAGCCGGTCGAACCGGAGCGCGTTGCCGTGCCGGTCGAGCATCTCCCAGCCGCCGGTGGTACGGCGGAGGCTGACGTACAAACCCTTGGGGGCGTAGTAGGAGGCCCCGGCAGCGTCAGGGTCGTAGCTCCCGGCCAGCGCCCAGTAGTCCCCATCCTCGTCCTCGTCGCCGTTGCACTCCTGGCCGGTACACGGCTGTCGCCCCGTGACAGGGAAGAACCGCCAGGCGTGACCCCGGCCGTCGTGGTACTCCACCTCGCCGGTGGTCCTCATCTCGCGCAGGTGGGCCCACAGCGAACCGTGCCAGCCGGCAACGCCAAAGGGTCCCATGCCCAGCGTCCCGGAGCGGTAGGAGCGCTCCAGGGCGAAGCCGAGCCCGCGGGCCGGCGCCTGGTGGTCCACCGTCTCGAGCAGCGCGTCGCCGGAGGCCAGTGCAACCGATGCGCCGGCCTCGCCGGGGGCCCAGGTCGCAGCGTTGAGCACTGGCTCGGCGAGGGAGACCTGGGCCGGCGAGGGCGCCGCGTCCACCCAGGCGAGGAGCTCGACCGTGCCCGAGGGGACCGGGTACCCGTCGCCCACCACTGCAAAGAAGTCCCTGAGCGGTGAGTGCTCCGGCAGGTCCAGCCAGGCCCGGAGGTAGCGGCCGGTGGCCAACAGCTCGACGACCTGGTCGTCGCCCGTGAGGGTCGACGGTCGGTCGCACCGCCGACACTGGCCGGCCTCGCTGGCGATGTCGGTGTCGACGCCCTGCAGGCTATAGCCCTCGGCCGCGCGCGGGTCGGCGAGCAGCAGCACCACCTCGTCGGACTCGTAGAGGTTGTGCGCCAGGCCGAACGGGCCGTGCTCCCCCGTCCCGGCGCCACTGAGGCGCCGCAGGGTGAGGGTGGCTTCCGAGTCCGGCCAGCCCTGCGGCGGGCGCGGCGCCGCGGCCGCCCCGACGTCGCCGCTCAGGGCGGCGGTCGGCGGTAGCACGCGAAGGCTCTGCACCCG
>CAZKKP010000303.1:1896-5270 GCA_964553295.1 uncultured Thermoanaerobaculia bacterium
TGAGAGTCTCGCCGAAGGCCCCGGGCAGCGCGAGGCGCAGCTTGAAAGCTGCGGTCGCCCATTTCTCGTTGTCGTCCCGGTGCTCGCGCTCCAGGCGCGCCGAGCTTTCGGTCGGAGCTCCGAGTGGTATCAGCCTCTCGGTCGGACGGAGCTCGCGAAGGCCGGCGCCGTCCCTGGTCGCGTACAGGCCCGCAAACTGAATCTGCGGCGAGGTGAAGGGCGCCGCCTCGACACCGCCGGAGGCGCCCACAGTGAACAGCAGACCGGTCCCGTCCTCGTCAAGACCCAGGTGGTCCGTCACCCACGGAAGGCCCTCGAGCGTGGCGATGGGGCGCGACTCCAGACCTGCACCTGAAACGGGCCCGTCGTCTGCGTCGACCACATAGGACGCCGAGCTGACACCACGGGTCGACCAGACGTCGACGATTGGTACGCCGCCCGCGAGCCCGCCCGCGAAGAGCAGGCCGCGGGGGGCGTCTACCTGGAGCCGGTAGGTCGAGTGACCGGGCACGTGCAGGTGACCGATCGGGCTGGAGAGATCCCGGTGGGAAACGTCGTAGACGAGGATCCCGGCCTCTCCCAGGGACACGAAGAGCAGGTCGCCGGTCACCGGTACCGGCTCAACGAGCCGGTCGGGCTCGACGACCTCGAAGGGGTGGTCGACGTCCCCGCCTCCGTCCACCTGGAACGGCCAGTCGGCACACTGGCCGGTCTCCGGCGACGTCCAGCCACACGGGTTGTCTGGTGTGGGCGCGACGATCCCTCGGTCGAGCCACTCGACGTCCTGCGCCACCGCGACGTCCCGAAGCCAGGCTGGCAACCCGACCGGGGCACTTCCTCCGAGATCGGTCGACACCGTCTGCAGACAGGCAAACCCCGAGGGCGCCAGCGAGCCAGGCTCGTGGATGGGTGCGGAGGTCTGGAGGAGACCAACGTGCACGACCGGTGAGAACGTCGTCATCTCTCCGAAGCCACGACCGCAGCCTTCCGGCGCACAGCCGGAGTCCCCGAGCGCGGCAACGGCAGGCGTCATGTCGACGCCGAACCGCAGGCCGCCGGCGCCGCATCCCGGGAACATGCTCTGCTCCCCTTCGTACTTGCCGAGACGGCGGCCGCACTGGGCAAGACCGGGGGTCGGGACCATGGGCTGTCGGTAGAACCGGTTGACGTCGACGACGGTGAGCCCGCTGCCGAGGATCGAGACGACGCCGATCGCCTGGAGGTTCCGGCGGAGCCGGAACCGGTCGCCAAGCCGGGCAGCGACCACCACCTCCGCCTGGGAGCTCGACCCGTCGTCGTACACCTCGACATCCACCGACCAGGTCTGGCCGGTGGTGAGGTTGTCGACCGAGACACGCTGGAAACGGTCGTGGTCGGGTTGATCCGGGCATCCGTCCGGACGGCTGTGGGGCGCCGCCTCGACCGGGATCGCCACCTGCATGAAGCCCCGGATGTCGGGCACAGCGCCTGCGAGGTCGAGTGGGAGACCGGTGACCTCCTCGTAGAACGCGTCGAAGGGCCGGGCGGGGGTTACGTCGTCGCGGGTCACGATCTCAAGGCCGACCGGAGTCCCGAAAGGCATGGCCGCGAAGGCCAGCGCCTCGGCGTCCGAGCCGAGGTCCGAGCCGAGGGCGTAGGCCACCCTGACGCCGCCAGGAACCGCTGTGAAGGTCCCACCGGGCGGCGCACTACGGACCTCCTCGATCGCGATCGCCTTGACCGACCACATGCCACCGGTGCGCGAGGCGTAGAACAGCCGCCGGTGGCCGTCCGTTGCGAAGGCGCGCACCTGGTCCGCTGCCGAGTCGAGGGAAGCGTGCTCACGATAGCCACCGGGCCCCCCGGCCGCAGAGCCCGTGGACACGTCGACCGCCTTCAGCTCGCCCGACCGCGTCCCGACCATCATGAGATTCCCGAAACGCATCATGTCGACGGCGTCGGAAACAGAGCCGCCGCTTGCAATGGCGCCGCCGGCCGGCTTGCGGGTCGAGAAAAGGAAGGTACTGGGCCCTGCGCAGGGTCGGTCAGCGGCCAGGGCGCGACCACACCCCTCGAAGAGCGCGTGCGGCTTGAGCTCGAGACGGTAGCGACGACCCGCCTGGAGTCCCTGAAGGGGCTCGACCACCAGGGTGGTCCACTGGGCGCCCTCCGCCGACACCCGCAGCGGTAGCCGGCGGCTGTCACTGGTGTCGCAATGCTCGGCTGGACCAACGTCGAAGAGCTTGGCCACGCTGGTCGAGGCATCCTCCGGCCACGCCTCGATCGGGCGGTCGAAGTGGAAGCGGAACGAACCCGAGGTGGTGGCGTCGAGCCTTCCCGGGCCGACCGAAACCAGCACCTCGTCGGCTCCTTCGACTGAGGCGGTCAGGCGGGTACCTGCTCCGGCGCAGAAGAACCTCGGGTCACGCGCTGTGGTGAGCTCGCCGTCGCGGCCGACCTTGAGGACTCCGATCGACCCACCCTCCTCGAACGGGAACGACCCGTTGGAGGAGATGGCGAGAACCCCTCCATCCAGCGTCGTCGCCTCGAGGTCGAGGCGAACCCTGGTCGAGTCGCCAACCTCTGGAGGCGAGAAGCGGATCAGTTGGAACGGATCTGCGGCGACGATCTCAGGAGGCGTCGCGACGGAGTTCACGAAAGGCGGCAGCACCACCACCCCGTCGCCGTCCGGGTCCAGCAGGTCGCCGTAGTCGTGGGACCCGACGAGCCATCCGGTTGCGCCGTCCCGACGAACCACCTCCAAAGAGGTGCCTGCCGGAACCGGGAGCACCACCTGTCCGCTCCAGTTGGTCGGTGGCGGAAGGAAGAACCACTGGTCGGCGTACAGGTTGTAGATCATCTCGAACTGGCTGGCGACGCTGTAGTTGACCAAGAAGGTCGCAAGCGAGAACGAGCCCGCCATCTCACCGAAGAAGGCGGCGTGCTGCCGCGCCTGGAGGCGAATCGTGATCGTGCCGTCGTCACGCCCCGGGAACGGGCCTGGCGGGCCACTCTTCGCCCCCGACGCCGCGAGGTTTGGGATCGGCGGCTGCACCGAGAGATCGTTGGACAGCCAACGCGTGCCGTCCGGCTCGACGACCACGCCGCCGAGGTCCAGCAGTCGAAGCCGCCGGCCGATGACGGTCATCTCCGGCGCCCCGACGAGCACCTTGGCGTCGTCGGCAATGCCCTCGGGCGCCGGGACCTTGAGCACCAGGCTCTCTGCGGCCTGGCCGTCGAAGTCGATGTCCAGATAGGCGGCAAGCGCGAGCCCGAGACCTGCGTCAACCCCAACGGTCTCCGGATCCAGCCTCGTCACCCGCACCAGGGTTGGCTCGGCGAAGGCGCCTTGGGGGACTTCGACCTGGATGCCTTCGGCGGTGGTGAAGGTGGTG
>CAZKKP010000304.1:0-5262 GCA_964553295.1 uncultured Thermoanaerobaculia bacterium
GCGAACCGCTTCCAGTTCGAGGCCTTCGCGCGGCGCGCGGAGGCGGTGATCATGTGCTGCCCGAGCTGTCCGGAGTCCGACGACTGGCTGCGATCGGTCGCCGACGCGGTCCCGGTCGTCATCCGGCGACCGAACGGCGCCGAAGCGCAGAACGGCTGCTGCCCCGCCCTCGGCCGTCTCGCGGAGATGCCCTGATGCAGCTCGGCAAGGTGCTCGTGGTCGGCGCTGGAGAGGCCGGCAAGAGCACGCTCATCGCCTGCCTGTCGCCGACCGCCGTCAACCTCGAGGTGAAGGGCCGCACCGTCGCCATGGACCACGCCACCTTGACCCGCAACGGCGCCCGGCTGTCGCTGGTCGGAGTCCCCGGACAGGGGCGCTTCGAGGTGGTCCGCGAGGCGCTGGCGGTGGGCGCCCGGCTCGCCCTGTGGGTGCACCGCGCCGGCGAGCCCGTCGATGCCTCCAGCGCCCGCCTGGTCGGCAACCTCGCCGCCCTCGGCGTGCCGTACCTCGTGATCGTCAACCACCACGCCGGGGTCGTTGCCGGCGCCCGCGACTGGCGAGCGCCACATGGTCTGCCCGAGCCGACCGCGACCTTCGACGTCGACCTCAAACACTCGAGCCGGGAGCTCGAGCTCGTCCTCGACGAGGTCTGGCGCCTCGCCGGCGCTGCGAGGCCGGCACGGCGCTGAAAGGAGAGGGATCATGCCCACCGCCTTCGAGCAGATGAACCAGATCCTCAAGACGTTGGTCCAGAACACCCCGGACCTGGAGGGCGCCGCCACGGTCAGCTTCGACGGCCTGATCCTGGCCTCGGTGCTGCCCGCCGGCACCGACGAGGACAGGGTCTCGGCCATGGCCGCGGCGCTGCTGTCCCTCGGCGAGCGGTCCGTCCAGGAGCTGCAGCGCGGCACCCTGGAGCAGGTCTACGTCAAGGGCGGCAACGGATACATCATCCTGATGCAGGCCGGCAACGAGGCGGTGCTCGAGGTGATCGCCGGCCAGAGCGCCAAGCTCGGCATGGTGCTCCTGGACATGAAGCGGGCGGCGCAAGAGATCGCCCGGCTGCTCTGACCATGCTCGAGGCACAGGCACGACTGTTGCACGACCGGCTGATGTCGCTGGTCACCCGGGTCGGCGAGATCCGCGGTCTGATGCTGATCGACGAGGCCGGGCTGCCCCTGGTGTCGACGCTCCACTCCCAGTCCCTCGAGGAGTCCCTGGCCGCCTTCGGCGCCAGCGCTTCCGACCAGATGGAGCGCGCCCAACGCGACTTCGACATGGGACCGCTGTACCTGCTGCACCTGGCCGGCCGCGACCGCCAGCTCTTCGTCACCCCGCTGACGCCGGAGGTGACGCTGCTGGCGATCGCCGAGGCCGGCGCCACCGCCGCCACCATCACCCTGCACCTGCTCGGCATGTGCCGGGAGATCCTGGCGGTGCTGGCGAGCGGCGAGGAGGCGGAGGCGCCCGGATGACCGCCGCCGCTGCGGCCGTCACCGTGGCCGGCGCCGGCAACTGGCTGCTCGGCCACGACCGGGTCGGTCCCCGGGTGCTCGAGAGCGCCCGCCACCGCTGGAGCGACGCGGTCGAGCTCGTCGCGCTCGGCACCGACCCCCTGGCGCTGCTCGACCATCTGCGCCGGCAGCGGCTGCTGGTGGTGGTGGACGCCTGCGTCGGCGTGGGCGAGCCCGGGGAGATCCGGGTCGTCGAGGCGGACCTGGACAAACCGCTCGGGCGCGAGACCAGCGTCCACCAGATCGGGCCGATCGAGACCCTGGTGGTCGCCCGGCACCTGTGGCCAGAGCTCATGCCCGAGAGGACCCTGCTCGTGATGGTCGAGACCGGCGATCTCGACGACCACGCCGAGGACGAGCTGTGCGACAGGGTTGTGGCGACCCTCGACCGGCTGCTCGCCCACTACCACTCGGCCCGTTCACCCGCTCCGCCGGCGCCGGCCATGGAGCGAATGACTCTGGAGGTAACGTGATGAGCACGCCCGTCCACCACCGCGAGGTCGTCCAGGGGCTGATGGTCTTCCTCGGCTCCGCGGCGAACGGCCTCGAGGAGATTCTCGGCCGCGGGGCCGGCAGCATCACCTACCGGGCCGGTCGCCAGACCGGTCTGGCGACGCCGGTGGCGAACACCGCGCCCGGGGATCTCGAGCGCTCCTTCGAGCTGGTCTGGGAGGAGATGTGCCGGATCGGAATGCGCTGGGCCTTCGAGCCCTACCACCGCGCCTCGGAGCCGCCCATGGTCGAAGAGGCCGGCCGCAAGAAGGTCCAGCTGGTGTTCCGCAACTGCCAGGTGCGCTGCGCACTGTTCCGCTACGGGCACCCGCAGAAGCTGTCGCTGTGCCTGATGAACCACGGCCTGTTCTGCGGTCTGTTCGAGCAGATCTACGGCGAGCGCGCCAACCTCGACATCGTCCATGCCGGTGAGAACGCCTGCCTGAAGGTGCTCACCATCGGCCGGGAAGGAGGTGCGGCATGAGCGGCAAGGCCCGCCTCTCCATCGAGTGGCTGTCCGGTTGCTCTGGCTGCGAGCTCGGCATCGTCGACCTCCACGAGAAGCTGCTCGAGGTGCTTGACGAGGTCGAGCTGGTGCGCTGCCCGATCCTAATGGACACCAAGGACTACGTCCCCGCCGAGATCGGCCTGGTCACCGGCTCGATCCGCACCGACCACGATGTCCACGCGGCCCACGCGATGCGCAAGGCCTGCCGGACGATCGTCGCCTTCGGCACCTGTCCGGTCTACGGCGGGCCGCAGAGCGCGGCCTACGCCCACACCACCGACGAGCTGCTCGACGGCTCGTTCCGGGCCAACCCTTCGACCGCCACGACCACGGTCCCGACCGACGTTCCCCAGCTGCTCGAGGGCAACCGACCCCTGGACAGCGAGATCGAGGTCGACCTCTACATCCCGGGCTGCCCGCCCCATGCGGCCTTCATCTTCGACGGGCTGATCGGGCTGCTGCGCGGCCGCGAGCCGAAGCTCGGGCGACACAACGTCTGCTTCAGCTGCACTCGGAAGATGGTGAGGACCGACGTCGACCGCATCCGGCGGGCCTACGACGGCGCCTTCGACCCCCAGCTGTGCTTCCTCTCCCAGGGATGTCTGTGCTTCGGCTCGGTCACCCTCGACCGCTGCCTGGCGCCGTGCATGGAGGTGGGCGTGCCTTGCTTCTCCTGCGGCGGACCGTCGGAGGCGATCATCCTCGAGCCGCAGAAGGACGTCCGGACCGAGATCGCTCTGCGCATGTCCCACCTGACCGCGATCCCGGCCGAGACGATCGTCGCCGAGATCGAGCGCCAGGCGAAGACCCACTTCGCCTACGCCATGGCGTCCCCGGTGTTCCGTCAGAAGCCGACCTTCCTGCTCAAGAAGTGGACCCGCCCCGCGGCCGAGAAAGGAGCCTGAGATGAGCCGGACCATCAGGATCGACCCGATCACCCGGATCGAGGGCCACGCCCGTGTCGAGATCGACGTGGACGACAGCCGGCGGGTCACGCGCTCGGTGTTCAAGGTCATGGACTTCCGTGGCTTCGAGACCTTCCTGAGGGGCATGCAGGTGGAGATGATGCCGACGGTGACGTCGCGCATCTGCGGCACTTGACCCCACGCGCACCATCTGGCCTCGGCGAGGACAGTTGACAAGGTCTTCTCGGTCACCCCACCCCGCGCGGCGACCCTGCTGCGCGAGGCCCTCAACTTCGCGTCCATCCTGCACTCCCACGGGGTGCACTTCTTCGCACTCGCCGGCCCCGACCTGCTGCTCGGGATTGACGCCGACCCGGCCGACCGCAACATCGTCGGCCTGCTCAAACACGCCCCGGAGGTGGCCCGCAGCGCGCTGACCCTGCGCAGCATCGGCCAGCGGATCTCGGAGCTGATCGGCGGCCGCCCGACCCATCCGGTGGTCTCGGTGGCCGGCGGCGTCGCGGCGCCGCTGTCCCGGGAGCGCCACGAGACCTTCCGCAAGCTCGCCGCCGAGGGACTGTCGATCGGCACTCAGCTGGTCGAGACCGCCCGCGGGGCGCTGGCCGCCAAGCACGAGCTGATGACCTCGTTGCCGCTTGAGACCCACTACCTGGGCACGGTCAACGACGGCCGCCTCGACCTGTACAGCGGCGAGCTGAGGCTCTGCGCCCCCGACGGGACGTCGACCCGGTTCGCCGAGGACGACTGGGCCGCCCATCTGCGCGAAGAGACGCTGCCGACCTCCTACGGCAAGTATGTCAGCTGTCTCGCCGGCGACGGCGCCCGGGTGTCCTTCCGGGTCGGCCCGCTGGCCCGCCTCAACTGCGCCGACCGGATCGGCACGCCGCTGGCCCAGGCCGAGCTCGAGCGCTTCCGCGAGGTCGGTGGCTACCCCTGCCACCAAACGGTGATGTTCCACTCCGCCCGCCTCGTCGAGCTGCTCCACGCGGCCGAGAAGCTGGTCGAGATCGCCAACGACCCGGAGATTCTCTCCGACCAGGTCTGTGCCGGCCCGAAGCAGGCCCCGAGAAACGCCACCGCCCACGTCGAGGCGCCCCGCGGCGTGCTCATCCACGACTACTCGGTCGACGGCGAGGGGATCGTCACCGCCGCCAACCTGATCGTCGCCACCCAGCAGAACCTGTCCTCGATCGACCGGACCCTCGGCCAGTCCGCCGAGCGCTACCTCGACCGGCCGGACGAGGAGCTGCTCAACGGCATCGAGTTCGGCATCCGCTGTTACGACCCCTGCCTGTCCTGCGCGACCCATCGCCTCGGCGAGATGAAGCTCGACGTGGAGATCCGCCAGGGCGGCGAGGTCGTCCGCCGGGTGAGGAGGCCGTCATGATCGACGTCCGCATCCACGAACGCGGCTGCCGCGGCTGCACCCTGTGCGTCGACCTCTGCCCGGTCGACGTCTTCGACTTCGACGGCGAGCGGCAGCTCGCCCTGGTCGCGCGGTCCGAGGACTGCATCGGCTGCCTGTCCTGCAGGTACGTCTGCCCGTCGGCCTGCATCGAGCTCGGAGGCGTCGAGGAGCTGCGGCCGTTCCACCGCATCGAGGGCCATGCCCGGCTGATCGAGCGTTTCCTCCAGGCACAGCCGGCCACGACGGCGCTCACCGACGAGGACTGGCAGGAGGCGTGGCTCGACGTCGGCGCCCGCCTCAGGGCTCTCAGCGCGGCGGTGGTCGAGACCATGGGGCGCGGCCACCGGCCGGTCGGCCGTCGCGCCGGCGCGGTCGCCGCCGCCCACCTGCCGGAGGTCTACGAGCACCGCGACC
>CAZKKP010000305.1:0-3968 GCA_964553295.1 uncultured Thermoanaerobaculia bacterium
GAGTTCCGATGCCGAGCGGCGACTCCTGCCGCCGGCCGGATTCACCTGCCGGAGTCGATGGTCCTGGCCATCACCAACACCTCGGCCCAGGCCATCTGCGACTTCTCCTTCCAGGTCGTCGACCTGCCCTGCGTCGAGGCGGCGCCCGACCTGGCGCTGTCCAAGTCGGTGAACCCGGCGTCCGTCCCCGTCGGGCAGAACGCCGTCTTCACCCTCAACGTGACCAACAACGGGCCCGGCGCCGCCACCAACGTGGTGGTCACCGACACGCTCCCCTCGGGGCTCGCCTACGTGAGCAACACCTGCGGCGCGACCTTCGCTGCGCCGACCCTGACCTGGAACGTCGGCGGTCTGGCAGACGGTGCGGGCGCCGCCTGCGACGTGACGGTCACGGTGACCGGTGAGGGGACGCTGACCAACAACGCCGTGGTCACCGCCGACGGCGTCGACCCGGTACCGGCCAACAACTCGGCCTCGGCCAGCGTCCGCGGCCTCACCGGCATCCCGACCCTGTCGAAGGCCGGCACACTCGCACTGGTCGCTCTGCTAGCGGTCGCTGCGCTGTGGGTCTTCCGCGCCCGAGGTTGATTCTCTCGTCCCGACAGCTCAACGCGGGGCGCCACCCTCCGGTGGCGCCCCGTTGCGTTGGGGTCTCACCACAGGATTCGCCGAGGTGGCGATCACGGGCTCCAGGACCAGCGCGAGGTGCTGCCGAGCTCGAAGCCGTCCTCGAAGATCGGGCAGTCCGTCCACTGGAGCAGCGCGCCCAGCGCCTCTGATCGCTCGGCGGTGGAGTTGACCCACTCCAGCGGCCAGGGCAGGAAGACCCCGCGGCGCGGGACCCCGGTGTCGGCCCGGCCCTGGGTCCCCGCCAGGTACCCGCCCGGGAAGTAGCTGAAGGGCGGGTGGCCCCCGGCGGCGACCACCACCCGGTCCACGTTCGGCTCCCCGGTCCAGTAGCTCTGCCACAGCGACGGTCGGGTGAGGACGTAGGGGCCGAGGGAGCGGGAGGCGCCGAGGGGGATGCCCGCAACCGAGGTCACGGAGACGTCCTGGGTCGCCGAGTGCACCCAGAGATACTGGGTGAGCAGCGGGCTGAGGCCCCGGGCCCGGACCTGGTCGGGGGACGACAGGATCAGGCTGCCGCCGCCGTCCAGGTAGCTGACCAGCGCCCCTTCCTCGGCCGCGCTGACGCAGGTCGTCCGGTCGTCGCCGGTGAACCAGACCACGGTCGGGTACGGCGCAAGGGCGGCGGCGGTGGGTGAGCCGTGCAGGGCGACGACCCGGATGTCGTAGTCCCAGCCGAGCTGCAGCAGGGCGCGCTGGTAGTACAAACCGCCGCCTGCGAGGGCCCCTCCGGCGTCGAGGTCGTCGTCGACCAGCAGCACCTTGCACGGGCTCGGGTCGAGCTCGAAGTACTCGGGATTGAAGTGCAGGGTCGCGTCGCCGCCCGCCCGGCCGCCCCACATCGCCAGCACCGGCCCTCCGGGCAGCGGCAGCAGGGCCGCCGCCTGGTCCCGCCGCGCCGCGAGCAGCGAGGGAAAGGGCGTCCAGGAGTCGGACCGGGTGTCGTAGAGGTAGACCCGGCTGTTCTCGGTCGGCCAGCCGCCGCAGGTGGCGACGATCTTCCCGGCCAACCGCCCCATCCCCGCGCGCCCCTGGAAGGAGCTGTCGAAGCCCCAGGCCCGGCCGGAGCTGCACGGCTCGGGGAGGGGGGCGAGGGAGGTCCAGCTCGGCGTCCCGGCCCGCGGGTCGAGCACCTGGACGTCGGTCACGGGATAGAGAGAGGCGCCGTCGTAGGTCGCGCCGCCGATGGCGTAGACCCGGCCGTCGACCACCGCGCTCATCGCGTACGCCCGGGCCGGGACCAGCGCCGCGGTGATGAGCCTGGTCCAGCGGCTGCCGGCGGGCTGAAGGTAGTCGAAGACCCAGGTCTCGTCGCTGGTATACGGCGAGGTCGCGGTGTCCAAACCCCCGGCGACGTAGACCCGGTTGGCCACCACCGCGTTGAGACCCGACGCCGGGCTGAGCGCTCCGGGATAGTCGTCCTCCACGCCCAGGGCCCCCGCCGTGTTGATCTTCGGGTTGTAGAACTGGACGGCTCGCGTCTGCGAGCCATTGCCCTGCCGGCCGCCGATGGTGAACAAGCCCGTGGCGTTGGAGATCTCGACCAGGTTCGCGGTGTAGTTGGAGATCGGGATCGGCAGGTCGACCCCGGTGTCGGCGTAGCCGCCGGTCATCGGGTCGTAGACCAGCACGCTGCCGTCGGTCGAGGCATCCGCGAGGCGACCGCCGAGGAAGAACACGTAGCCCGACCAGGGGTCGAGCTCCGCGTCGAACCGGGTCGCGGCGAAGGGCGCCGCGGGCGCCGCCTGCCACGTCGTCGAGGCCCTGACGGACGGCGCCGCGGTCTCGCAGGGAATGCCGGTTTCCGCCCGCAACGACGACCTGCAGGTCGCCGGCTCGGCCGTCAAGCCGATGGACGCGAAGATCAGCAATCCGACCACGAGCCCGACTCTCGATGACCCATGCATGACCCACCCTCCATTCCTTCGTTGCCTCGAGAACTCTCCTGGTCAAACCGACTCGGCACACCGCGGGCGCGACCGCCGGTACACCGCATGCGATCCGACCGCAACAGGGGACGCATCTTCAGTTTCGGTTCGCGACGCCTCGCGCGCCATGCACGAACCCGACAGAAGCCTGGACGAGGACGACAGCTCGATGCCCGGGGCGCCGGCTCGGGCGGGTCTGGAGCGGTCGAGAGTCGTCTTCCGGTGCTTGGCGGGAACGCCGGCTGCGGCACCTCACATGGGAAGACCCGAGGGTGGCGATGTGGTCGAGGACCGTTCGGGTTGGTTCGCCCCGACCGGGGTGACCTACCGCTTCTGTGGGGTTCGGGTAGACTTGGGCGCCGGACACGGCCACGGGAGGATCTCATGTCATCGCGAATCGACTCCGCGACCCGCCAGCAGCTTCTCGAGCGCTTCCTGCGCTACGTCAGGATCGACACCCGCTCCGACGAGTCGTCCAAGACCAGCCCCTCGACCGAAAAGCAGAAGGACCTGTCGCGACTGCTCGTCGACGAGCTCAGGGCCCTGGGCTGCGCCGACGCCGAGATGAACGAGTGGGGCTACGTCTTCGCGACGGTCCCGGAGAACCTCCCCGCGGCCCACCCGGCCGCCGGCAAGGTGCCCACCATCGGCCTGATCGCGCACGTCGACACCTACTTCGGCACTCCGGGCAACGACGTCAAGCCGCAGATCATCGAGAGCTACGCCGGCGGCGACATCGTGCTCAACCCGGAGCAGGTGCTCACCGAGGAGGCCAACCCGAACCTCTCCCAGTGCCACGGCCACACCCTGATCCACACCGACGGCACCACCCTGCTCGGCGCCGACGACAAGGCCGGGGTCGCCGAGATCATGACCGCGGTGGCCTACATGCAGGCCCACCCCGAGCTCCTCCACGGCCCGGTGCGGATCGCCTTCACCACCGACGAGGAGGTCGGCCGCGGCACCGAGCACTTCGACGTCTCAGCCTTCGGCGCCGACTACGCCTACACCCTCGACGGCTCGGACCTCGGCGAGATCGAGGACGAGACCTTCTGCGCCGACACCGCCCACGTCACCGTCACCGGCCACGACGTCCACCCGGGGTATGCCAAGGACAAGCTGGTCAACGCCGTGCGGGTCACCGCCGCGATCATCGAGGCCGTCGACACCCGGTACCTTCCGGAGACCACCGAGAAGCGCGAGCCCTACCTGCACCCCTACATCGCCAACGGCGACGTAACCAAGGTCGAGCTCAAGGTCCTCGTCCGGGCCTTCACCCTCGAGGAGCTCCACCAGCGCGAGGACCACCTCCGCGACGTCTGCACGCGGATCTCGGAGCGCTTCCCCAAGGCCAAGATCGACGTCCGGAACGCGACGGACGAGCAGATCCAGCGGATGCGGCGCCACTACTAT
>CAZKKP010000305.1:3978-5261 GCA_964553295.1 uncultured Thermoanaerobaculia bacterium
CCGCAACATGGCCTACAAGATCCGCGAGGACGCCAAGGTGCTGGACTACGCCCTGGAGGCGGTGGGGCGGATCGGCATCGAGCCCAAGCGGCAGGCGATCCGCGGCGGCACCGACGGCGCTCGGCTGTCATTCATGGGTCTTCTGACCCCGAACGTCTGGGCCGGCGGTCAGAGCTTCCACTCGGTGCGCGAGTGGGTCTCCCTGGAGTGGATGGCCGCCGCCGTCGACGCCACCCTCGAGATCCTGAGCGTCTGGGTGGAGAAGTCGGGGCGGTAGGGGTGGTCCGACTCGCTCCGCGTATCGGAGTGGATGGATCCACGAGCCATCGACAAGGGTTCATTCACCCTGTCACGCGAGGCGAATCGGTTGACCTGGGAGTCTCGGACAGCACCGCCAACCTCTCCCGCATGCGGTTCGCCGGCTGAAGGTCGCCACGGGAGAGGGCGACCTCGAGACCGCAGACGTAGGTGTCGCGGGCCCGGTCGAGTTCGCCGAGCCCCTCGTAGGCACGGCCCAGGGCGAGAAAGGCCGCCGAGAAGCGCGGATCTGCGACCAGGGTGCGTGCGAGGTGGCCGGCCGCCCGGGCATGGTCGCCGGCATCGAGGGCGAGCTCGCCGAGGCCGAAGTTGGCGACCGTGTCCTCCGGGTCGAGCTCGAGGACCTGCCGGTAGAGGCCCTCGCGGCGGCGCCTCTCGGCCTCTGCGGCTTCACGCGCCCGGCTCTCCTCCTCGACCCGAGCGTTCTCGCGACGCCTGCGTTCCACGGCGGCGACAGCCGCCAGCCGCGCCTCCTCCTCGGCCTCGGCGATGCGGCCGAGCCGGTTGTGGAAGAGCGACAGGTTGGTGTGCGCCATCACCGAGGTCGGGTCGACCTCGAGCAGACGGTGCATGAGGGTGATCGCCTCGTCGTAGCGGCCGTGACGACCGAGAATCACCCCGAGGGACTCGTAGGCGTCGGCGGCGGTCGGGTCCAGCTCGACGACCCGGGCGAGCAGGGCCGCCGCCCGCTCCTCCCGATCGGCCGCGAACAGCTGGACCGCTCGGTGGTACAGACGCCGCGCCAGCTCCGCCACTGACGGAGGCTCGCGGTAGGCGTCGGCGAGGACGGTCGCCCGGAAGATCGCGCCGTCTTCGAGAACCCCCTCGAAGCTCCGCCCGACCAGCCGCATCTCGCGGCGCAGCCCGGCGTGGGCGAGGCGCCTGCCGCCGTCGTCCACCACGGCGCGCAGGCGCCCTCCTGACCGGTCCCCCCCCGCGACCGTGAACGACTGGCCGGCCGCCAG
>CAZKKP010000306.1:0-2334 GCA_964553295.1 uncultured Thermoanaerobaculia bacterium
AGGGATGCAGAGAAAAACCGGTTGGTGGTGGGCACCCAGGCCCGCATCCTCTACTCCGACGCCGAGGGCCGCACGCGCATCGCCCGCGAGTTCAACCGCATGGTACGGGCAGGCGAGATCGGCCCGGTGATGATGGGCCGCGACCACCACGACACCGGCGGCACCGACTCGCCCTTCCGCGAGACCGCCAACATCTACGACGGCTCGGCGACCACCGCGGACATGGCACACCACTGTTGGGCCGGCAACGCCGCCCGCGGCATGACCCTGGCGGTGCTGTCGAACGGCGGTGGCGTCGGCACCGGCAAGGCGGTCAACGGCGGCTTCGGCCTCGTCCTCGACGGCTCCGAAAGAACCGACCGGATCCTCGACACCGCCCTGGAGTGGGACGCCATGTGCGGCGTCGCCCGCCGCTCCTGGGCGCGCAACGGCAACGCCGTCGAGACCGTCGCGGCGTGGAACCAGAGCAACGCCGCCCGCGGCCACGTCACCGTGCCGCGCCTCGCCGACCCGGCCCTGCTCGAGCGCCTCGTCGGCGAGTAGCGCGGAACCCGGCGCGGGCGAGCCCGAAAACCAGCAGCCGGGATCTTCACCACAGAGGCACAGCGCGAGCCTGCTCTCGACCTGACCACATGAAGCTGAACCACAGAGGCACGGAGGCACAGAGGAGAGGCGCGGATCGGCTTCGAGGTCTCCCGCCTGAGCTGGCAGAGCCAGTGTCGTGAGGCTTCGCCGATTCGCGCAGCGGAGCGGACCGCCGCGGACGCTTCGGGTATACCATGCCCGTCAGTGGACGCGCTGTCGACCCTGCTGCCCGCCGATCTCGTCGGCTTCCTGCTGGCGCTCGGGCTGGGGCTGCTGATCGGGTTCGAGCGGGAGGAGCACGAGGCCAAGGGCCTCGGCGGGGTGCGCACGTTCCCGATCATCGCCCTCGGCGGGTTCCTGCTGGTGCTGGCGTTCCCGGGCTCAGCGGCGCCCTTCGCCGTCGGCTTCGCGGTGCTCGGCCTCCTGGTCGCGGTGTCACACTGGCACGCCATCCGAAGCGGCGACCCCGGCATGACGACCGAGGTCGCCGTACTGTTGACCTTCACCCTGGGCGGTTGCGCCGCGCTGGAACGGTATTGGTTGGCGATCGCGGCCGGCGTGGTCGCCGTCATCCTGCTTCAGGAGAAGAGTCGCCTGGAAGGGTTCGCGACCCGCGTCCCCCGGGAGGAGCTGCGCACCCTGCTCCGCTTCCTGCTGCTCACCGGGGTGATCCTGCCGGTGGTGCCCAACCGCGCCTTCACCACGCTGGAGTTCAACCCCTTCCGGTTCTGGCTGATCGTGGTCGCGGTAAGCGGTGTGTCCTACGCCAGCTACCTCTTGCGGCTGTGGCTCGGCGGCGGCCGCGGCCTGTTGCTGTCGGGGGTCCTCGGCGGCGCCTACTCCTCGACCGTGACCACCGTCGCCCTGGCCCGCCAGTCCAGGGTGGACGACGCCGGCGCCCGCGGCTACGCCGGCGCCATCCTCGCCGCCACCGGCGTCATGTACCTCCGGCTGTGGATCCTGGTGGCGCTGTTCTCGGCCGGGCTCGCCGGGCGTCTCGCCTGGGTCTTCTGGCCCCTCGGCCTGGCCGGCATCGCCGTCGGCGCCCTCCTCACCCGCGGCAGCGGCGCCGATTCCGCGGACGACGTCGCCGCCGAGCGCCCCCGCCGCAATCCCATCGAGATGACCTCGGCCTTCGGCTTCGCCGCCGTGTTCCTCGCCGTGCTGGTGGTCACCCGCTACGTTTCCGAGGGCTTCGGGTCGGCCGGACTGCTCGCCCTGGCGGCGGTCATGGGCGCCGCCGACGTCGATCCCTTCATCCTCGGCCTCACCCAGGCCCCGGGCCTCGAGCTCTCCACCGCCGCTCTCGCCATCCTGATCGCCGCCGCCGTCAACAACCTCGCCAAGGGTGTCTACGCGGTCATCTTCGGGGACAGACCCACCGGCCGCCTGGCGCTGGCGCTGCTCACCGCCTGGGCCGGCGCCAGCCTCGGGCTGTGGCTCCTCGTCTGAGCGGGGCCGACCTGCTCCGCTGCCGAGTTCATGACCCGGCGCGGGGCCACCCGAGCTACTCGATCGAGAAGGACTGGATCTCGACCGGCACGCCCGTCTCAGTGAGCACCACGTCGTCGAGAATCAGCCGGAACATGTCAGCCATGCTGTAGCCGTGGAAGCCGATGTAGTAGGTTCCCACCGCAGGAACCGTGAAGTCGGTCACGGTTGCGGGCTGGCACGTGGTGTTCGAGAAGGACCCGAGGTCGAGCAGCAGGGTTGTCATCGCCGACGACGAGGCGTCCGAGCCGATGTACA